>NC_014033.1:3535000-3619559 GCF_000025925.1 Xylanibacter ruminicola 23
ATGGAGAACCTCGTTCACTCTTGGTCATTGGATTTGAACAGCCGTCTGACCGACAACCTGTCGAACCAGTTCCTGGCTACTATCTCTAAGCTCGACGACGTTCGTGGCACTAACTCTGCTGAGTTCCCATTCATCGATATCACTCGCGATGGCGATAACTATATGGCTCTCGGTTACGAGCTGTTTACTTGGAACAACGCCGTTCATAACACTATCTGGAACATCAAGGATGATGTTACCTATTATATGGGCGACCACAAGATTATGGCTGGTATTACCTTCGAGCATCAGATGGCCGACAACCAGTACATGCGTAATGGTTCTGGTTACTATCGCTACAACATCACCGACGATATGTATGTAGGCGGTGTACTGCAGCCAGATATGCTGTTCAACAGCACACCTGAGGTATTCTGCTTGACTTACGGTTACGATGGTGAGGCTGCTCCTGCAGCTCGCGTACAGTTCAACCGTCCTGGTATCTATGCTCAGGATGAGTGGAACGTTAACAATAAGCTGAAGCTCACATACGGTCTGCGTGTTGACGGTCTGTTCTTCAACAACAGCGACCTGATGACTAACGCTGCTATTCTGAACCTCGACTACAACGGTCGTCACATCGATACCGGTAAGTGGCCTAAGAACAGCATCACCTTCTCTCCACGTCTCGGCTTCACCTACGATGTATTCGGTGACAAGAGTCTGAAGGTTCGTGGTGGTACTGGTCTTTTCTCTGGTCGTCTGCCTTTGGTATTCTTCACCAACATGCCAACCAACGGTGGTCTGGTTCAGTATCAGGCACAGATCAACGAGAAGAACGCTGCCAAGAAGGGCTTCTCTATGGACGTGTTCGCTGGTGGTCCTATGACCAAGGTTAGCGATATGATTGCTAAGCTGCAGAGCCTGGGCTATCCTACAACTGTTAAGCCTGAGGACGGAACTGTTCCTTCAGCTGTTAACGGTGTAGATCCTAAGTTCAAGATGCCTTAGGTATGGAAGACTTCTGTTGCTATCGACTATCAGCTGCCTGTTGACTTCCCATTCTCAGTTTCTGTTGAGGGTATCTACAACAAGACTATCAATGCTGTGTCAATCTCTGACTGGAGCATTAAGAACGTAGGTGGTTTCGCTCGCTTCAACGGTGCCGACAACCGTCCTATCTTCCCCGATGATTTCCGCAGCGGTACAAAGGCATTCGTGCTCGAGAACACCAGCAAGGGTTACGGTTGGAGTGCTAACGTTACTCTGAACGCTCAGCCTGCTGATTGGATTAGCTTGATGGCTGCTTATACTCACACTGTATCTAAGGAGGTTACCGGTATGCCTGGTTCGGCTGCTGAGTCTGCCTTCACATACGTTCCTACTTACGAGGGTCCAAACAACATCAAGTTGCACAACTCTCAGTATGTAACTCCTGATCGTCTGATCGCTTCTGCTACTATCCACGATAAGTGCGGTAACCACTATAACTTCATCTACGAGGCATATCGTGGTGGCTACAACTACTCTTACACAACTGTTAACGATATGAACGGCGACGGTTACAACTACGACGCTATCTATATCCCAACAGATGATCAGGTAGGTGTTGGTACAGGCGACTTCCGCTTCAAGACTCAGGACGACCTGACTCGCTTCATGGACTATGTTCATAAGGATAGCTACCTGAGCAAGCATCAGGGTACTTACGCCGAGGCTTACAGCGTTTACTCTCCATGGGTACACCGCATCGACTTCGGTTACAAGCACGACTTCAAGTTCAACGTAGGTCAGACTAAGCACATGCTGCAGCTCACCTTCGATATGAAGAACGTTCTTAACTTCTTCAACTCTTCTTGGGGTGTTGCTAAGCACCTGAATCCTGAGATTGGTAGCGAGGCTAAGATCCTGAAGTACGAGGGCGTTGATGCACAGGGTTATGCAACCTTCTCTACACCTTCTTCTATCAGCGGTAATACTCAGACTTGGACTACCAACTACGCTATCGGTCAGTGCTGGTACGCTTCTGTAGGTATCAAGTATTATTTCAACTAATTAATTAAGGTAAGATTAATATGAAACTTAAATATTTCATTCCGTCTCTCGTAGCAGTTGTAGCAGCTGTATTCACAAGCTGTTCTGACGGTAAGGATGCTACCTATCTTGAGGGAATTCGCGTTTCTCAGTCGTATGTAGCTCTGAACACTGCTGGTGGTTCTGCCTCTATCGATGTAACCACCAATGGTAGCTGGACTGTTACTGAGGTTCCCAACTGGCTCACCGTTTCGCCTGCCTCTGGTACAGGTAACGGTACTATCACTTTCTCGGCCGACGCTGGCGAGGGTCGTAGCGGTTCAGTAAAGCTTAACTGTGGCGACGAGACTCAGATCGTCAACATCATTCAGGGTGTTGTAACTATCAGCCCTGCTACTTGTGCTGAGGTTCTGGCTGGTCCCGACTCTAAGACTTATCAGGTAACTGGTACTGTTACCAGCATTGTAAATACCACTTATGGTAACTGGTACTTGAACGATGGTACTGGTGAGGTTTACATCTATGGTACACTCGACTCTAAGGGTAGCACCAAGAACTTCAGCAGCTGGGGCCTCGAGGTAGGCGACCAGATTACTGTTCAGGGTCCAAAGACTACTTATAATGGTACTGTAGAGCTGGTTGACGTAACTGTTGTTAAGATTGTTAAGTCACTCATCAAGGTTGATTCTCTCACAGTTGGTGGCGTTAAGGCTACTGAGCTGCCTGTAGCTGGTGGCGAGATCACTGCTCACCTCACCTGCAAGGGTACTGGCGTAGCTGTTGAGATTCCTGCCGACGCTAAGGATTGGCTGGGTGTTACCTCTTCAACAGTAGGTACTAACCCAACTGTTACCTTCTATGCTAAGGCTAACGAGGGTGGCGACCGTGAGACAACTGTTACCTTCAAGACCACCGATGGTTCTAAGGAGTACAGCTCACAGGCTACTATTTCTCAGAAGGGTGCTATCGTTGAGTGCAGCATTGCCGACTTCCTGGCTGCTGCTGTAGGTAATACTCAGTTCCGCCTCACTGGTGTTATCACCAAGATTGCTAATGCATCTTATGGTAACATCTACATTAAGGACTACTCTGGCGAGACTTACGTTTATGGCGTAGGTTCTAAGGGCGACTTCGAGAAGCTTGGCCTGAAGGGGGGTGATGTTATTACTCTCGTAGGTAAGCGTGGCGAGTACAAGGGAACTGCCCAGATGACTGGTGGTCAGTTCGAGAAGTCAATCAAGGTAACTGAGGTTTCAATCGCCGAGTTCCTGGCTAAGGAGGATGCTGCTAATGTTTACTATAGAGTATCTGGTACTATCGACGAGATTGCCAACGATACTTATGGTAACCTGTACATCACAGATGGTACCAACCGCCTGTATGTATATGGCACATATCCTGGATGGGGTGCTACCGGTGATAACCGTAAGGGCGCTATCAAGAATCTGGGTATCGCAGTAGGCGACAAGCTCACCGTTATCGGTGTTAAGTCAACCTACAAGGATACTCCTCAGGTTAATGGTGGTATCTACTTCTCTCACGAGAAAGCTGAGTAAAAATTAGATAAAGCTCAAAACTAACGCGCCAAAATGTTGTGGATAGCGACATTTTGGCGCTTTTAAATTCGATAAGTATGAATAAGATGTTTTATTCTTTAGCAGTCTTTGCATTTGTTGCTTGCGGTGGTGGTAGCAGTAGTAGCGATGGTCCTAATCCTACTCCCGATCCAACGCCTACACCTACACCAACTCCTACAGTAGGCAATGCTAATAAGAACGATGCTTCTGAGAATGCCTATCTGGCTCGTTTGGAAATGCCTAAGGCTCGTACCGATTCAAAGGTTATTACCCATACTACCAAGGATTATGGCGTAACCTATTCGGTAGAGTGGGATAGTAATATCCGTGCTCAGCGCTGGACTTGTTACGATATGAACAAGCGCAACGCTGCCAAGAACGGTAATACCCGTAAGTCGCTTTGGCCTGATGGTGATCCCTGGAACTACGATCCCGATGTAGCTACGAGCGATCAGCAGGCCACCTATAGCGAGCTCAGCAAGAGCTATTATCCTGGTTCTAAGGATTATTACGAAAAGGGTCACGTTTGTCCTTCAAACGACCGCCTTTATACCAAGGATGCTAACGAGCAGACTTTCTACATGACTAACATTCTGCCAATGGTAGGTAAGTTTAATGGTAAGCTTTGGCAGAAGATGGAGCTGCAGGTAAACAGCTGGGCTCAGAAGTTGGGCGATGGCGACACCATTTTTATCTGTAAAGGTGGTACCATCGATAAGGCCGATCAGATTCTTGGCAAGACAATCAACAATCATGTCGTGCCCAAGTACTTCTTCATGGCGCTGTTGTTTAAGAACGCTTCTGGCCCCGTACGTATGTTAGGCTTCTGGGCCGAGCATCTGAACGAAGACCATTCGAACGATGCCCTGAAAGGCTATGTAGTAAGCATCGACGATCTGGAGCAGAAAACAGGTATCGATTTCTTCTGTAACCTGCCCGACGATGTCGAGGAACAGTTAGAGGCTACGAAGAGCGAAGACATCATTTCTGCTTGGGGCCTTTAAGCTACTATTTGAAAAGTACTTAGATTTCAATTGAAAAGTACCTGGAACGCAAATGTTTTCTAGGTACTTTTCATTTTTTGTGGTTTTTATGTCAAAAAAACTTGCATCATATTGTTTTATTTTGTATCTTTGCCCCGCAAGTGGAACAATTTAACTGGTTGAAGATGAAAAGACTTTCTACATTACTATTTGTACTTTTGACAATATCGCTTTCTGTTATGGCTCAGGTTACTACATCTGGTATTACAGGTGTGGTGATGGCTGATGGCGAAGAGGCTATCGGTGCTACCGTTACGGCCAAGCATGTGCCTTCGGGCTCTATCTATCGTGGTGTTACCAATATCGATGGTCACTACACGATTACAGGCATGAAGGCGGGCGGACCTTACGAGGTTGAAATATCGTATATCGGTTTCCAGACATCGCGTTTTACCGATATCCAGTTGGCCCTGGGTCAGAATGCTGTGGTTGATGCCACGCTGAGCGAGGGCTCAGAGATGATTCAGGAGATTGTGGTAACAGCTAAGGCCAACAACACTATGCGTAGCGACCGTAGTGGCGCTGTAACCAGCCTGAACGCTAACCAGATGGCTGCTGTGCCTAATATCGGTCGTTCTATGCTGGATATCATGAAGATGACGCCACAGTCGAGCTCGGCCAGCGGTATGGCTATTGGTGGTGGAAACTACCGCCAGTCGTATGTCACCATCGATGGTGCCTCGTTCAACGATTCGTTCGGAATGGAACCCAGTCCGCTGCCTGGTGGCGGCACTCCCATCTCGCTCGAGGCACTCGATCAGATGACCGTTTCGGTTACGCCTTACGATGTGCGTCAGAGTGGTTTTACTGGCGGTGGTGTGAATGCGGTTACCAAGAGTGGTACCAACACCTTTAAGGGTATGGCCTATACCTTCCTGACCAGTTCCGACCTGAAGGGTAAGAAGATTCGTAACGACCGGTTGCCCGTATCCAAGGGGCATAACAGCACCTTTGGCTTGAGCTTTGGCGGACCGATTATCCAGGATAAGCTCTTCTTCTTCCTTAACGGCGAGTACGAGGATAATGTGACGGCTGGCCCAGCCGTGATGGCTTATAACCGCAGCGACCAGCCCTATTCGGCCACGAATCGTCGCCCCAAGTTGGCCGAGCTCGAGAGTCTGTCCACCTACATGCAGAACGCTTATGGTATTACCACAGGTCCTTGGCAGAATTATAACCTGAAAACGCCCGCCTACCGTATTCTGGCCCGTATCGACTGGAACATCAACGACGATCATAAGTTTAATGTGCGCTTCACCAAGTCGAACCGTAAGGAGGCCAACCCCGCTTCGGCATCGCGTAGTATCGGTAGCAATCGCACCTCTATTATCTATGGTGGCAACCAGAACTCGTATGGCGGCAATACCGATTATGGTATGTCGTCGCTCTCAAGCCGTTATATGACCGAGTTCCGCTTCACTTCGGTGGCTGCCGAGCTCAATAGCAAGTTCGGTAAGCTGCATAACACCCTGCGTGGCACCTACTCGTATCAGGACCAGCCCCGTAGCAACGAGTATGGTGTTGATGTACCTGTGGTTGAGATTGTGATGAGCGATGGTCAGGGCCATTATCCTTACTGGGCGCTTACCGGCGATTTGTTTACTTATGGCAATGTGGCCAAAACCAAGACTACCGTGATTACCGACGAAATCAATATCCAGTTGGGTAAGCACAACCTGTTTGGCGGTTTGCAGTACGAGCACAACTGGGCTGCCAACGGCTATGCTCAGGCAGGTGCCGGCTATTATGCCTTCCAGGCCAGTCAGGACGAGATAGATAAGGCCATCGTAAACAACGACTGGGGGCCGATTTTCGCAGTAGATCACACCCGCTTGTTTGGTATCACCTATGGCAATGGCGACAATCACGATCATTTTTTGGCTAAGATGAGCACCAACCAGTGGTCGCTCTATCTGCAGGACAACATGAGCCTCTCCGATCGTTTCCGCATGTCGCTTGGTCTGCGTTTCGAGCTGCCGTCTTATCCCAGTCTGAAGGATAATTTCAACGAGGAGTATTATAAGATTAGCTTTGGTGGCGAGCATTTCCGCACCGATAACGTGCCAAATGCCAGCATCTCGGTATCGCCGCGTGTGGGCTTCAACTGGGATATCACCGGCAATCGTAACCTGATACTGCGTGGTGGTTCGGGCCTCTTCATCGGTCGCCTGCCGTTTGTTTGGCTCATCTCGGCTGTAGGCAACTCAGGTATGGGACAAACCTCGTATATTGCCTCGCAAACCAAGGGTATTATTCCTACCTTTACCACCAGTCAGCAGAATATGCTGCAGCAGATAGGTGCTCAGAGCAAGATTTCGGTGCCCAGCAGCGCCACTATCCTGAGCGATAACCTGCGTATGCCCAAAACGTGGAAAACCTCGTTGGCACTCGATGCCAAGCTGCCTGGCGATATCGACTTTACCATCGAGGGTATCTATAACCGCGATATCAACCCCGTAGTAGTGGCCAATCGCGACATCTACTGGGATGGCACTTCTACTATCGACTTAGGTCACGGCGATGTGCGCCATAAGATGTCGTATTACGATGCCAACTCTTCCGCTTATGTGCTCGAGAATGCAGGTCATAAGGCCTACTATATGTCGCTCAGCGCCCAGTTGCGTAAGAAGTTCGACTTTGGTCTCGATCTCTCGGCCAGCTACACCATCTCAAGGGCCAAGACCTATACCGATGGTATCGGCAACCAGGTGGCATCGGCCTATAACAACTACCGCAACTCGGTTAATGCCGTTAATGATAACGAGCTGGGTTACGCCACCTACGTGGCTCCTAACCGCTTGCTGCTCTCGGCCAGCTACACACTCAACGAGGGAAAGAACAACACCTCGCACTTCTCGTTGGTTTACGATGGCTACCAGTATGGTTTCCTTACCGAGTATGCCTTCAGCCGTTACAGCTATATCTTCTCGGCCAATGTTAACAGCGACGCCTTGGCGCCTGCCAACCTGATTTATGTGCCCGCCTCGCGCCAGGAACTCGACAGCTGGGACTTTGCCGAGAGTACCTACGGCGCTAACCATCAGGTATATACCGCCCAGATGCAGCGCGACGATTTCTGGGCCTATATCCAGCAGGACGATTATCTGAAGCATCGCACCGGTAAGTATGCCGAGCGTGGTGGCGCTAAGATGCCTTGGCACCATCAGATCGACTTTAAGTTCGAGCATGATATGAGTCTCCTCTGCGGTAAAACCAAGCACACCCTGCAGTTAGGTGTCGATATCCTCAACCTGCCCAATTTCCTTAACAAGAAGTGGGGACTTTACAAGCAGGTTACCGAAACGTCGCTGCTCTCTTATAGCAAGGGTCAATACACCTATAACACCGTTAATGGCGAGCGCCACCTGCACACCTATTCCGATTTCCTCGGTCTGCAGTCAACGTATCAGATTATGTTTACTATTCGTTATCTGTTTAATTAATAGAGATTAATCCTCGCCAAAAGGCGGGGATTTTCTATGATTTTATGTTAATTATCAACTTTCAATTCTCAATTATCAATTTATTTGTGTAACTTTGCAGCCAAATTATATTATAGTAAATTGTCAAATTGTAAATAGAGATGGCACAAGAAGATGTATTTAAGAAGATCGTGAGCCACTGTAAGGAGTATGGCTTTGTATTCCCCTCAAGTGAGATTTACGATGGTTTAGGAGCCGTTTACGATTACGGTCAGAACGGTGTAGAGTTGAAGAATAACATTAAGCAGTATTGGTGGAAGGCTATGACGATGCTTCACGAGAACATCGTTGGTATCGATAGTGCCATCTTTATGCACCCCACCATTTGGAAGGCATCAGGTCACGTTGATGCTTTCAACGATCCCTTGATTGACAACCGCGACTCAAAGAAGCGTTACCGCGCCGATGTACTCATCGAGGATCAGATTGCCAAGTACGACGAGAAGATCCAGAAGGAGGTTGAGAAGGCCCGCAAGCGTTTTGGCGACAGCTTCGACGAGGCAAAGTATATGGAAACCAGCGAGCGCGTAAAGGAGACTAAGGAGAAGCGCGACAATCTGCACGCCCGTTATGCCGAGGCTATGCAGGGTCCCGATCTCGAGGCTCTGAAGCAGATTATCCTCGACGAGGAGATTGTTGATCCTATCAGCGGTACCAAGAACTGGACCGACGTTCGTCAGTTCAACCTGATGTTCGCTACCGAGATGGGTGCCAGCGCCGATGCTTCGATGAAGGTTTACCTGCGTCCTGAGACTGCTCAGGGTATCTTCGTAAACTACCTGAACGTGCAGAAGACCGGTCGTATGAAGATTCCTTTCGGTATCGCTCAGATTGGTAAGGCTTTCCGTAACGAGATTGTAGCCCGTCAGTTCATCTTCCGTATGCGTGAGTTCGAGCAGATGGAGATGCAGTTTTTTGTAGCTCCTGGTACCGAGCTCGAGTGGTTCCCCAAGTGGAAGGAAACCCGTATGAAGTGGCACCAGGCTCTGGGCTTCGGCGCCGAGAACTATCGTTTCCACGACCACGAAAAGTTGGCTCACTATGCTAATGCAGCTACCGATATCGAGTTCAAGATGCCATTCGGCTTCAAGGAGGTTGAGGGTATCCACTCTCGTACCAATTTCGACCTGAGCCAGCACGAGAAGTTCTCTGGTAAGAGCATCAAGTACTTCGATCCTCAGACCAACGAGAGTTATACTCCATACGTTATCGAGACTTCTATCGGTGTCGATCGTATGTTCCTCAGCATCATGTGCCACGCTTTCGAGGAGGAGAAGCTCGAGAATGGCGAGACTCGTACCGTACTCAAGTTGCCCGCAGCCCTCGCACCAGTTAAGTGCGCTGTTATGCCTCTGGTTAAGAAGGACGGTCTGCCCGAGAAGGCACGCGAGATTATCGACCAGCTCAAGTTCCACTTCAACTGTCAGTACGACGAGAAGGATTCTATCGGTAAGCGTTATCGTCGTCAGGATGCCATTGGTACTCCTTACTGCGTAACTGTCGATCACGACACCCTCACCGATGGTAAGGTAACTCTGCGTTTCCGCGACACTATGGAGCAGGAGCGTGTAAACATCAGCGATCTTAACTCAATCATCGAGGATAAGGTAAGCATCGCCAGTCTGCTTAAGAAGCTTCAGTAAACAATGAAGAATTTAAAATACATATGGCTCGCTTTGATACTGTTCCCACTTGTGGGAATGGTATCATCGTGCACCGAAGATGAGACCGAAGAGGGAGAGTTCGACAACTGGAAACAGAAGAACGAGTCCTACTTTAATCAGGTAGTTTCTAATCCAAACTACAAGAAAATCCTGACCTACACAAAGGATACCACAAATCCCAGTATTACCGATGCCGACTACATCTACGTAGATGTGCTGGAGGAGGGAAGTGGCACCGAAACAGCACTTTTCACCGACTCTGTGTTCTATACCTATCGCGGTAGATTGATTCCATCAAAGACGTACGAGAAGGGTTATGTGTTCGATCAGTCGTTCTTGGGCGATTTCGATTGGTCAAAATCTGCTATGCGAAAGGCATGCGCTAGTTGGAATCCAGTTGTCACAGCGTCGGGTACAATAAACACTTTGTGGAGCGAGGGATTCTGCACAGCCCTGCAGCATATGAAGAAAGGCGACCATTGGATGGTTTATATCCCCTATCAGCTTGCTTATGGAGAATCTGGCAATCGAGATGGAAGCGTTCCTGGATATAGCAATCTTGTTTTTGAACTTGCCGTTTCCGATATATGGCACCCAGGCGAATCGCGCCCTGCTTTTAAGTAAGTAGCACTAAGAATAACAAAACTTTTTATAAAATCCATTGCCTATGCCTAAATACGCCGATTACATTAAACGCATCGAGATCGACTCGCTTTGGAGCGGGAAGAAACATATTGTGTGGGAGCTTAACCGTCAGGTTAACATCCTCAGTGGTACTAACGGTCAGGGCAAAAGTACCATCCTGAATAAGGTGGTAAAGGGTTTGATTGCAGGTGGCGAGTTCCCCTCGCACATGCTCAAGGGTGTTCACTTGGATGTGGTGCCCGAGGATGCCAAGTGGATTCGTTACGACATGATTCGTTCGCTCGATACCAACCTGCAGCAGGCATTGGCCGAGGGCGAGGGATTCCTCCGTCAGGCCTTTTCGGCATTGGCTGGTGTTGGTGGCGGTTCGCTGCTCGATATCCAGCTCTACAACCTGCAGCGCAAGTACCTTGATTATCAGGTAAACATAGGCAATCGCATTATCGAAAAACTGCAGAGCGGCGATACCGATGCCGCTCAGCAGCTTTCACAAAAAAAGTCACGTTTCCAGGACATTGTAGATGACCTGTTCCGCGAAACGGGCAAAAAGATTATCCGTACCGAGAACGAACTGCGCTTCACCCAGATAGGCGAGGTGCTGCTGCCCTATCAGTTGTCGAGCGGCGAGAAGCAGATGCTCATCATCCTGCTCACCGTGCTGGTCGAGGACAACCAGCCTTACGTGCTGTTTATGGACGAACCCGAGGTGTCGCTCCATCTCGAATGGCAGAAGCGTCTGGTCGATCTCTGTGTCGAACTTAACCCTAACGTACAGATTATCCTCACCACCCATTCGCCCGCCATCGTCATGAATGGTTGGGTTGATGCCGTTACCGAAGTAAGCGATATAACAGTATAATTTAGCAGCGGACTACACGACTTTAGGAATAAGGAAAATCGTAAAGTCCTGTTGTCCGTTGCAAATAAATGAAGAATGGGAAGTAGATTAAAAGATAATCTGAATAGCAAGTATTTCGAGGCGGCCAATGCGCTCACCTCTAAAAAGGCGCGACGTAGGATAGTGGCCTATGTCGAGAGCTACGATGATATCTACTTCTGGCGCACCGTTCTCAGCGAGTTCGAGAACGATAAGCGCTACTTCGAGGTGATGCTGCCCTCAAAAATCAATCTCACACGCGGCAAGAAATCCGTACTGATGAACTTCCTCGAGGGCGAGCCATTGGGACGCGATATGATTGCCTGCGTAGATGCCGATTACGACTACCTGATGCAGGGTCGCACCCATCAGTCGCAGCGCATCCTGAACAGTCCGTACGTGTTCCACACCTACGTGTATGCCATCGAGAATTTTCAGTGTTACGCCCCTTCGCTGCATAATGTATGCGTGTCGGTAACGCTCAACGATCATCGCATCTTCGATTTCCGCGATTACTTCCAGCAGTTCTCCGAGGCCATCTTCCCACTTTTTGTGTGGAGTGTCATGGTGTATCGCAATGGCAATTACTCACGGTTCTCTATCACCGACTTCTGTCGTATTGCCGATCCGGGCGGTTTCAGTGTGCAGAATCCCGCAGCCTCTATCAACAACGTGAAGCGTAAGGTGCGCACCAAGATCAACGATCTGCAGCGCCAGTTCCCCGATGCCAAAGATGAGTATCTGCGTACCAAGGACGATATCCGTGCTTTAGGCGTAACGCCGCAAACCACCTATCTTTATATACAGGGTCATCATTTGTTCGACACCGTTGTGTCGCCCATCCTGTCAAAGGTGTGCAATCTGTTACGCCAGGAGCGCCAGAACGAAATCTATCACGCCTCTGCCCATCGTACGCAGAAGCGAAACGAAATGTCCTGCTACGAAAACTCGCTGCAGGACATTAAAACGATGCTTAAGAAAAACACGGGCTACATGAGTTGCGAGCAATTCCAACGCCTGCAGTCCGACATCCATAATTATTTAGGCACGGATTAACACGGCTTTATAAATAAAGACACGGCTGTTGTTAACGAAAAAGCAGCGTCTCTCTAAAAGAGAGCCGTGTTAATCCGTGCCAAAAATAATTAAACGAACGTCTCTAAGAATTTTACTTCGCCAGATACTTTTACTTCGGCGGTAGTGGCGGGCTGCAGGATGGTGTCACCCATGCGGAAGGTTGTCTCCTGGCCGTTGGCTTTGATGGTGCCCTCGCCCTTTACGGCAATCAGGATTACAAACGAGTCAAGCTCTGTGTAATCGAGTGTCATAGGCTCAGTCAAGTCGTAAATGGCTGTGGTAAAGTAGGGGCATGTAGCCACCTGTACGCCCTCGTTCTTGGTGCGCTCGTACTCGGCACGATAGTTGGGCAGCACGGTGTAGTCGATGCTCTCGGCCGCCAGCTCGGTGTGCAGCTCGCGGTAGTTGCCGTTCTTGTCCTTACGCTTAAAGTCGTAAATGCGGTAGGTTACGTCGCTTGTCTGCTGTATCTCAGCCACAAAGCAACCGGCACCAATGGCGTGTATGCGGCCGGCTGGAATAAAGAATACGTCGCCCTCGTTCACCTCGTAGCGTGCCAGCGCATCCGTAATCGTATCGTTCTCAACCATCTGCTTGTACTGCTCAGGCGTAATCTGCTGTTTCAGTCCGTTGTACAGCTGTGCACCTGGGGCACTCTCAAGGGCATACCACATCTCGGTTTTGCCGCGTGTTTTACCCTGTCGGTGGGCAATCTCATCGGTAGGGTGTACCTGTATGCTCAGGTCCTGACGGGCATCTATAAACTTAATCAGCAGGGGAAACTCGTCGCCAAAGCGCTCGTAGTTCTCCTGGCCCACCAGCTTATCTTTCAGCTCGCGTACCAGTTGGTTCAGGCTCTTGCCTTTGTACTCACCCTCGCTTACGATGGTCTCGTTGTCCTTTACACCCGAAATCTCCCAGCTCTCGCCTACATTCTCCAGGGTGTCGTTTAAATGCTTAAAGGGGATAATCTTGTCGCCTCCCCACAGTGTCTGCTTCAGCAGCGGTTCAAATTTAATCATAGCTATATTAGTGTTAGTTTAATTTTCTTTCCAGAAGGTACGTGTAAACAGTACCAGCACCGTCATAATCTCCAGACGTCCCATCAGCATCAACGGACACAGAATCCACTTTATGTATTCGGGCAGTATCGACCACGACATCACCGGTCCTATCTGCGTGCCCAGTGTTGGGCCTACGTTGCTCACACAGCTCAGGGCTATGGTAATGGCGTTGGTGTTATCAATGCCAGCCACAATCATAATGGTGGCCGTTACTAATGTCATCAGCATGGTGAGCGTGAAAAAGGCAAACAGTGCCACCAGTTTTGATTGTGGAATACTCATGCCGTTAATCTTTACAGGCAGCACAGCATTGGGGTGCAGTATCTGGCGGAAGTTATTACGTACCACTTTTAGCAGCATCACGCCTCTGATACACTTAAAGCCACCGCTGGTACTACCTGCACAGGCACCTAAGTACATTACCACACCCAATATCACCCAGGTGATATGTGGCCAGGTACCCGCATCCTCGTTAAACATACCCGTGGTGGTGATAAACGATACCACCTGGAACAATGCAGCACGGAAGGCATGCTCTAAGTCGTAGCCCATACGTGTCAGCAGCAGGTACATAATCCACAGTGTTGCACCTATCACCACGCTTACGTACAGCTTGAATTCCGAGTTGGTCAGCAGCGCCTTCAGTCGCATTTTTACAATGCTTAAATATAATAAGGTGAAGTTGATGCCCGACAGGAATTGGAATGTAATCGAGATATAGTCGATGGTAGGCGAGTGGAAGTACTCCGTGCTCTCGTTGTGTATCGCAAAGCCGCCCGTTGCTGTAGTGGTCATGGCGTAGTTCAGTGCCTCAAACCAGTTCATGCCTGCAGCACAGTACGATAATACGCAGGCCAGCGTTAGTATCAGGTAAATACTCCAGATCCATTTGGCAGTTGTGGTTAGTCGTGGGTGCATCTTGGCCTTGATGGGGCCTGTAGCCTCGGCGGCAAACACCTTTACACTACCACCCACCAACGATGGCAGGATGGCGATGGTAAAGAATACGATTCCCAATCCGCCAATCCACTGGGTGAGTGATCGCCAGAATAATATGCCGTGTGGCAGTATCTCCACATCGTCGATAATCGAGGCGCCCGTAGTGGTAAAGCCCGATGTTGATTCAAAAAAAGCGTCGGTAATGTTGGTAATACAGCCGTGGGTCAGAAACGGAAACATGCCGAATACCGAGAACACCAGCCAGGCGGCCGTTACCAGCAGGTAAGCGTCTCTACGGCTCAGACTGTTGTCTGCGTTACGTCCCATATACATAAACGTAAAACCGCTGCCAAAGGTTATCAGCAGCGATATCAGGAATGCCATCAGGTCGTCCTCGTGATACGAGAAAGCCACCAGTGCGCATAGCGACATAAACAATGCCTCTATGAGCAGCAGCGAGCCTATGATTTTACTGATGATACGGAAGTTTACCATATCGCATTCTTCTTGAAGTACTTTTCTATGTTGTTCAGTTTCTGTTCATGACAGAACACCATCACCGAGTCGCCCGCCTCAATCTGCGAGTTACCATTTACCAGCATACCGCGCCCGTCGCGCACCAGTCCGCCAATGGTCACACCAAATGGCAGTCCTAAGTCCTTAACCGGTTTCTTGGTTACCTTCGAATCCTCGGCAGCCGTAAACTCAGCCACCTCGCTGTCCACCATCATCAGCGATCGCAGGTTGTTCACGTCGGCATCCAACAGCATCTGGTAGATATGGCTGGCGGCGATGGTCTTTTTATTGATAATCGTACCGATATCCAGACTTTCGGCCATGCTCACGTAGTCCAGATTCTCCACCATCGCTACTGTTTTGCGCACGCCCATCTTCTTGGCAGTCAAACAAGCCAGAATGTTGGTCTCGGCATTCTCGGTCAGCGCCACAAAGGCCTGTGTATTTCTGATGCCCTCCTCTTCCAGCAGTCCCAAGTCGCGTCCGTCGCCGTGTATCACCATCGTGTCCTGGTTCTCCAGCAGCTCGTTCAGCTTCTCGCAGCGCTTGGCATCCTTCTCAATAATCTTCACGTGCATGTAGTCGGGTGTGGTCAGCGCCGCACGTACGGTGGTTTTGCCGCCGCCCATCATAATCACGTTCTTCACGTCGGTATAGTGCTCCTTACCTACTATCTTGCGTATGTAAGGTATATACTCCTTGGTAGTCATAAAGTAGGCCAGGTCGCCCACTCTCAGTTCGTCCATACCGCTTGGTATAATCGTGTCGCCTCCGCGCTTAATAGCCACAATGTGGTACGGGTCGTCGGGGCCGCACAGGTCCTTCAGCGGCTGGTTCAGTATCTCGGCCTGCTCTCTCAGCTTGATGCCCAGCATGGTCAGTGCACCGTCGTGTACATCCCAGCGCTGGCGCACCCACGATAGCTTTAAGCCGTTGTTGATATCAATGGCCGCCAGTACCTCGGGGTAAATTAGCGAGTCAAGTCCTAAGTTCTTAAAAAAGGGTTGTAAGCTGGGTGCCAGGTACTCGTAGTTATCAATACGTGCTACGGTTTTCTTGGCGCCCAAGGCGTGTGCCAGTATGCAGGCGTTAATGTTCGTGCTCTCTTCGGGTGTTACGCCCACAAACAGGTCGGCATTAGGCACACCGGCCTCTTTCAGAGCTCTAATGCTGGTTGGCGATGCGCAATACGTCATCACGTCGTACTCGCTCATTTTAGCCAGTCGCTCCTCGTCGTCATCAATCAGAATACAGTCCTGATGTTCTCTCGACAGCAATTTCGACAGGTGAGTACCTACGGCGCCTGCACCTACTATCACAATTTTCATGCCTCCAAAATAGCTTTCTTAATGCCTTCTTCGTCAATGCCCACAATGTGCTGCAGCTCCTTTACGGTGCCGTGCTCCACAAAGTTGTCGGGCAGTCCCAGTCGTGTCACCTTTGGTGCGTAACCGTGATCGTTCATCCACTCCAGCACAGCGCTACCCAGTCCGCCTTGGCGTACACCGTTCTCAACGGTAATCACCTTCTTAAACTTCTTGCCTACCTCTTCCAGAATCGATTCATCAATCGGTTTGAGGAATCGCATGTCGTAGTGTGCAATTGATAATTGACAATTGATAATTGACAATTGTTCTATCGCTCTGGTGACATTATTGCCAATCGGGCCAATGCTCAGTACAGCTATGTCGTCGCCGTCGTGCAGTTTACGTCCGGTACCCACCTTTATCTCCTCCAGTGGGCATCGCCAGTCCTGCAGCTCGCCGCCACCACGTGGATAGCGTATCACGAACGGACCCTTGTTAGGCAGCTGGGCGGTGTACATCAGTCGTCGCAGCTCGTGCTCATCCAGTGGCGAGCTAATCGTCAGGTTTGGTATGGGGCGCAGGGCAGCCAGGTCAAAGGCACCATGGTGTGTGGCACCATCCTCGCCCACCAGTCCCGAGCGGTCAAAGCAGAACACCACGTTCAGGTTCAGCAGTGCCACGTCGTGTATAATATTGTCGAATGCACGCTGCGCAAAGGCGCTGTAGATATTGCAGAAGGGCAGCAGTCCATCTTTGGCCATACCGCCGCTGAATGTCACGGCGTGTCCCTCGGCTATACCCACGTCAAACGTGCGTTCGGGCATCTCTTTCATCATGATGTTCATCGAGCAGCCGCTGGGCATCGCAGGAGTCACACCCACAATCTTTGGGTTCTGCTTAGCCAGTTCCAGCAGCGTGTGTCCGAATACATCCTGGTATTTCTGTGGCTTGGTGGGGTCGTTGTCCACCAGGCGCTCACCAGTGTCGGGGTTAAACTTGCCCGGTGCGTGCCATACCGTCACATCCTTCTCGGCAGGTGCATAGCCATGTCCCTTCTTGGTGTGCAGGTGCAGCAGTTTGGGTCCGGTCATATTCTTCAGCTGACTCAGTATGCGCACCAGTTCCTTCACGTTGTGTCCGTCAAACGGTCCGAAGTACTGTATGTTCATACCGTCAAAAATGTTCTGCTGGTGACTGATGGCGCTCTTCATGGCGTTTGTCAGTCGTATCAGGCCTTTCTTGCGGTCGTCGTTCAGCATACCGTGACGGTTAAACCAGCGTGCCGTCTTAAACTTAATGGCGTTATACGTCTCGTTGGTGCTCAGGTTCAGCAGATACTGCTTCATGCCGCCCACACTGCGGTCGATACTCATGTTGTTATCGTTCAGTATGATCAGCAGGTTGTTAGGGCTGCTCGAAACATTGTTCAGTCCCTCAAAAGCCAGTCCGCCGCTCAGTGCACCGTCGCCAATCACAGCCACCACATGGCGGTTGTGCTTGCCCTCCAGTTCAGCTGCTACGGCCATACCCAAGGCTGCCGATACCGAGTTGCTGGCGTGTCCGCAGGCAAAGGTGTCGTACTCGCTCTCTTCGGGCGATGGGAAAGGCTTAATTCCGCCCAACTTACGGTTGGTGCAGAATCGGTCTTTACGGCCAGTCAGAATCTTATGTCCGTAAGCCTGGTGTCCCACGTCCCAAACTATTCTGTCTTCGGGGGTGTTATATACGTAATGTAGTGCAACCGTAATTTCGGCCACACCCAAACTCGAGGCTAAGTGTCCAGGGTTCACTGCCACTTCTTCAATGATGTCGCGTCGCAGTTCGTCGCAAACCTGTGGCAATTCATCCACCTTTAGTTTTCTCAAATCATCAGGTGTCTGGATCTTATTTAAAAGAGTAAACTCAGTTTTTTCCACACAAAAATTCTTTTATTTCGAGTGCAAAGATATACATTTATTATTAAACTGCAAAATATATTAGCAATTTTCTTAGTTTAAATCTGCCCACTCTCCACCATCAGCACCACGCGTTCGGTCAGTCGGTCCACGCCCTTTGCGTCGTACTCCTTTTTCAGGCTGGCACCAAAGCCCCAGGCAAACACCTGCCAGAATCCCGCTCTCAGGGGTCCCATAAAGGCTTTAATCATATCGTAGCTGCTCGAGTGGCATTCTCGGTCAATCAGTTTTATCAGCAGCTTACCTTGGCTGTAGGTCAGTTTTTTCATTTTGGGTTTGTAGGTTTTAAATATGTCGGCTTCTACGCGCTTCATGTGTTCCGCCTTTTCCTGGTCTGTTTGCAGCGTTTCCAGGTATTCGGTGGTTTCAATCAGCATCATGCGTGCCTCTTTGGCTATAGGCAGCACTTTCTTCACGTTGTTCACCAGTCGCATGTACTGCTGGGCCTGTTTTTTGTTTTTAAATGTCAGTTGCGGGTACACATACACATTGTTCATCTCCATGTATTGTATGCTGTCGCCCTCGTGCAGCACTTTTCCCACCTTTACGGTTGGTACAAATGTAGGCGAGTCCATCTCCGCCAGCACCTGCTCGGCGGTTATCCGTTGTTCCTCCTGCGCCTGGGCGCAAGCAGCACAACACAGCAATGCTATGATAAACCCTTTTCTCATTTTCGGGTGCAAAGGTACAAAAAAAATCGCAACGGCATCACTCCGTTACGACTTTTTAATTCATTTAATGTTTAATGTTTCATGTTTAATGTTTCATGTTACAACGTGCCAACGCACGATGTGGCTCCCAGCGCCGTCACTATCGCCGTAGCGATACTAGCAATCATCTGCACGATGAACTTTAATGTCTCCTTCTTGCTCATAATCTTTAATCTTTAATGTTTCATGTTTCGCTCGACATCCCGTAGGGTGGCGCTTGCTACCGAAGGGACGCAAGAATGTTTAATCTTTAATGTTTAATGTTAGGGTGGGGCTTTCGCCCCAACCCTTTAGTCTCCAATCGGCTCGTTATGATTTCCGCCGCCACCGGTATTGCCACCAGTGTTTCCACCGGTATTGCCACCGCCATTGCTTGGCTCGTCGGGATCCTCAACCGTACCTGGGTCTGTCGAGGTCACACGCTTAATCTCCTTACCATCGCGGTCGTAGCAGGTAATCTGGATGGCTGTGCCTGCCAGCTCCTCCTTCAGATCCACCGCAGGGGTGAAGATAATGCGGCGACTGGTTACCAGTCCGGCTTTCACCTCATCTACCTTGGCTACACTCTTGGCGCGGATACCGAATCGCATGGTTCCCAAACCTGGCAGCGCAACCGAGTGACCCTCAGTGGCCCACGCCTTAATCACCTCGCCAGCAGCATCCCAGCAGGCCTGCATAATGCCTTTGCTAACGCCGCTGCGCAGAGCAGCCTCCTTAATCACCTTGTCCTGAGAGAGTGAGGTGTACAACTCAGGCATCATGATGTAGCGATAAGTGCCCTCATACTTGCCAATCTTCTGCAACTTTTCCTGTGCTTTAACTTTCAATGCCATAATTCTAGTTTAATTTTTGTGTTGTTGTAAAATAATTTTTAATGTTTAATCTTTAATGTTTAATGTCTCAACTCCGATGTTGGTTTTGCGGCCTCACGTGGCAGATTTTCTTAATGCACGTGGGAGAATCTTTTTCCTCGTGTGGGAGCGTCATCTCCATCTTTATCTTGACAATGCAAAGGTACGAAATTTTCGTCATACTATGAAATATCAACTGTTAATGAATTGTTAAAATCTCCAAGGTGCTGTAAGTGTTACAGTAGTGACAGTTACAGTTTCTTTAATGAGCCCTAAAAACTAACAACTAAAATTTTACTATATATAATATATATTATATATAGTAATTTGTTTTTGTAAATATTTCTTTCTTTTTGCATATTTGCTCGCCTAAAAAACTGTAACTGTAACAATTGTCACACAGAAATCTCTACAAAATTTGGTCGAATCAAAGATTTGTGCTATCTTTGCAAGCAAATCAACAATTAGTGGATATGCCCGTAGATAAGCAAGTATTATTAAGATATAGAGTTCTGAATAGATGTTTCAGAAACCCCTTTACTGAATATACTCTCGACGATTTGGTTGAAGAGTGCAACAAATCACTGGTTGCTGAGTTCAACAAGCAGGTTGGCAGCCGGGCTTGGACTTCACTTCGCGGGCTGCATGATAGTGTGCTTATCGATACCTTGATTGCCAAAGGTGTTGATGTTTCGGCTGTTTATGATGGTGTAACTATCTCATTTAAGCGAAAAATCGCTTTAAATGCGGATAAAACTAAGGTTGTGTTTGCGTAGTTCGTTTTTTTGTGTTATTTTTGCAGTGATAATTAAAAATAGATAAGATGGCAAGTAACCAGAACCAGAATTCTTCGACTATAACCGGCGACGCAAAAAGCCGTATAGATAAAATTTGGGATACGCTATGGGCAGGTGGAATCACCGTGCCCGTTACAATCCTTGAACAACTTACATATCTGTTTTTCATCAAGTTGCTGGATGACAAGCAGCGACGCGAGGAGAGTAACGCTATCGAGTTTGGTTACGAACTCGAAGACCCTTTGTTTAAGAAAGGGCAGAAGTGGACCAACCCTGAAACCAACCAAGAGGTACCTTACGAGGAATTGCGCTGGTCGGTATTCAAGAGCTTCTCGGCTCAGAATATGTTGCACCACGTGCGTAATAATGTGTTTGTGTTTATCAAGGGCATTGGAAAAGAGAGTGGTTCGGCTTATAGTCGCTATATGCAGGATGCTGTGTTCAGCATTCCTAAGGCAGATGTACTGCAGTCCGTGGTAGATGATATCGACCTGCTGGATATGGAAGATGCCGACACAATGGGCGATGTGTATGAGTATATGCTGGCGCGCATGTCGGAGAAAGGCCAGAATGGACAGTTCCGTACCCCTCGCCACATCATCCGAATGATCATTACGATGGCCGAGCCTAAGATCGATGATGTGATTTGCGACCCTGCGATGGGTAGCGCAGGATTCATCATGGAGGCTGCCAAGCAGATATACGACCAGAATCGTGCTGTAAT
Organism: Xylanibacter ruminicola 23; assembly: GCF_000025925.1. NCBI lineage: Bacteria > Pseudomonadati > Bacteroidota > Bacteroidia > Bacteroidales > Prevotellaceae > Xylanibacter > Xylanibacter ruminicola. The sequence continues at coordinate 3,556,242 of NC_014033.1, forward strand.
CCAGTCGAACGAGGATGTGCGTAAACGCTATTATTCTACCATGTTCAACGGTTTTGATACCGACCAGACTATGTTGCGTATCGGTGCGATGAACATGCTGCTGCATGGTATCCCTTCGCCCAATATCAAGTATCAGGACTCGCTGTCGGAGGATAATACCGATCAGAGCCGCTATACACTCTGTGTGGCCAATCCGCCATTCTCGGGTAAAGTGCTTAAAGGCACTATCAGCAAGAGTCTGCTCTCTATAGCCAATACCAACGCTACCGAACTGCTGTTTGTGGCGCTGTTTGTACGCTCGCTTAAGGTGGGTGGCCGATGTTTCTCGGTAGTACCCGATGGCGTGCTGTTTGGTAACGATAAGGCCCACATGGCCATCCGTAAGGAGCTGGTTGATAAGCAATGCTTACGTGCCGTTATCTCTATGCCTGCTGGTGTGTTCCAGCCATATAGCGGCGTTTCTACCGCCATCCTGGTGTTTACCAAAACCGATGCTGGTGGTACGGATAAGGTGTGGTTCTACGAGATGCGTGGCGATGGCTTTACGCTCAATGCCAAGCGCACACCTTGCAGCGACGATGATATCCCCGATCTGCTGCAGCGTTGGCAGCATTTGGATGCCGAGACCGATCGCACACGAAAGGACCAGAGTTTCTTGGTGCCTGTGGATGAAATCCGTCAGAACGACTACGACCTGACCTTTAATAAGTACAAGGAAGTGGTTCGCGAAAAAGTGGTTTACGACGATCCCAAGGATGTGTTTGCCCGTATCGAGGCCCTTGAGACGCAGTTTGCTGCTAAGCAGCAGGAGTTTAAAACCAAGTATTTGTAATTTTCCACGCACTGCGTACACAATTTGAAACAAGACTATGAATAAGGAAATACAGTTATCTGGCGAAAAACTGCTACGAGCTGTAGCTGATATTAAAGAAGCCATTTTGCAAGGCCAGTATGAGGCCAGCAAGGGCGTGAATCGCATACAGTTGGCAGTGTATTTTGGTATCGGAAAATATATCTCCCAGCATACACGAAAGGGTGTATGGGGTACTGGCGCATTAGATGCAATCAGCAATCAGTTACGTAGAGAATTGCCTGGACTGCGTGGATTCTCGGCTACCAGTCTGAAGAAAATGCGATTGTTTTATGAACATTGGGCATTTTTGGACGCAAAATCGTCCGTCACAACGGACAATTTCAATTCGTCCGTCGCAACGGACGATATTTCAGGAAGTGAGCTTGCTGATAATTCGGCAACTTCAATTGTAAAATTGGAAGAAATTGATATTTATAATACGATTCAAGTTCCTCTTACACAAGATTTTCCTATAGAGGACTTCTTTAGAGTTCCATTTACGCACCATGTCGAAATATTCAAGATTACCAATCTTGATGCACGCTATTACTACATACATAGGACTGCTGAGGAACATCTTCAAGTAGAGAGGCTAAAGAAGTTGATCAAGGAGGATGCCTACGGCCATCGTGAGCAGATGCCCAGCAACTTTACTAAAACCATTTCTAATGCTGAGATGATGCGTAAGGCCGTCATGATGTTTAAAGACTCCTACATGCTGGATTTTATTAATGTGGAGGAGATTGGTGTGCGTGACAGTATTGATGTGGATGAGCGTGTAGTTGAAAGGGAAATAGTGAATAAGGTGAAGAATTTCATCATGACTATAGGGCGCGACTTTACGTTTATGGGAAACCAACAGCTGTTGGAGGTATATGGCGTAGAGCAGTTCCCCGACTTGTTGTTCTTCAATCGCGAGCTGAATGCTATGGTGGTGATAGAACTGAAGACAGGTGAATTCAAAACCAGCTATCTTGGTCAGCTGATGGGCTATCTTACTATTCTGGACGAGAAAGTCAGAAAACCACATGAGAACCCTAGTATTGGTATGGTATTGTGCAAGTCGGCCAATCGTGAGTACGTGGAGTTCATGATTCGCGACTATTCAAAGCCAATGGGTGTGGCTACTTATAAAACGGCTGATGATATGCCAGAGAAATTCCGTAAAGCATTGCCTGATATTGATGCTTTGAAGAAATTGATGAGCGAAGGGCAAGATAAGGATGAATAGATTCTAATTGTACTGAAATCGGTGCATTTAACTAAGATATATGGATAGAAGTAAGTGGGAATATAAGAAACTTGGAGAGGTAGCTAAGTTTGTCGGAGGAGGAACGCCTTCAAAAGCAAATGAGGATTATTACACTGGTAATATCCCCTGGGCAACCGTGCGTGATATGGTGAATTTTAATCTATCGAAAACTGAATTGTGCATCACAGACCAGGCAGTCAAAGAAAGTGCAACAAATATTATTCCTAAAGATACTATTATAATTTCAACTCATGTAGGGTTAGGTAAGATATGTCTGTTAATGCAAGACACAGCGATCAATCAGGATTTGAAAGGTGTAATCCTCCCTCAATCAGTCGATAAAATGTTCTTTGCTGCATGGTATAAAAGTATTGCAGATTATGTCATATCTAATGGAAAAGGCGCAACCGTCAAGGGGGTGACTATGAAATTTGTAAATGACTTGAAGATTCCTATACCACCTATTAATGACCAGCAGCGGATTGTGGCGGAGTTGGATTGCTTGAACGAAATGATTGCTTTAAAGCAAGAGCAGTTAAAGGAGTTCGATAAACTCGCTCAGTCTATCTTCTATAATATGTTTGGGGATCCTGTTACTAATGAAAAGGAATGGGATGTTATTGAATTAGGGGATAAATGTGAGGTGACATCGTTTAAAAGAGTACTAATCGAGGATGTCGTTGATTCTGGAGTTCCTTTTATAAGAGGTACTGAATTAATGGCACTAAGCAAGGCTACTAAAGGTGAAAAAATAGAATTTACTTTATTCATAACACCAGAACATTATGAGCAAGTAAAAGCAATATCTGGCGTTCCCGCTGTTGGCGATTTGCTTATTCCATCAATTAATTCTGAAGGAAATATATGGATTCTTGACACTGACGAACCTCGATATTATAAAGACGGACGAGTCTTATGGGTGCATGTAAATCACGATGCTTACACAAGTGAAGCGTTGAAATTTATTATGCATATTTTGCTTAAGAAGACTTATTCTGTAATGGCCACAGGTGCCACATTTGCAGAACTTAAGTTATTTGTGTTGCGAGAACTAAAGACAATTCTTCCCCCTCTCGCTCTGCAGCAGCAATTCGCTGAAAAGATTCAGGCGATTGAGGCACAGAAGGAACTGGTAAAAAAGAGCATTGCTGAAACTCAGCAGTTGCTTGATAGTAGAATGGATTATTATTTTGATTAAGATATTTTGAATATTATGAATAAGGAACAAAAAATACATGAAGAAATGATGCGTATGAAGGTCAATAATGCTACGATGGACATTATACGCGCAGTAAAGGTACAAGGTCTTGATCCGCAAGCAACTATTGTCTCTATCGTGAAAGCTTCGGCAGTTCTTATAGAGGGCTACGCTTCTATAGGCGGAGATGCTGATTCGTTAGAAATGATGATGAAGGAAATGATAAGGCCTGCGAGGAAGGAAGCGAAAAAGATGTATAAAGACGCGAAGGATTTATTTAAAAACTAAACGTGCAATGTCCCAGGTATGTCCTAAGTTGTAAATAGATAAATAAAACGATAACGACTATGGCTAAAGAACCGACTATGTCGCTTGGCTCGTCCAAGAACTTCGACTACCTAAAAGAACTGCCGCTATTTACGACGCTGTATAATCAGTGCGACAAAGCGGAAAGTTGCTGCAAGACTGACCCAGATAAATCGGCAATGGCTTGCAGACGTTCATTAGAGTGGACTGTCGACCTGATTTATCGGGTACAGCATTGGGAAGTAGCGCCCCGTGCAACGCTCTTTGAAAAGGTAAAGGACTCGAAGTTTACCGATTTTATCAATTCGCGCGATTTGATGCAGAAACTGCATTTTGTGCGCAGCGTGGGCAATCGTGCTGCACATGCCGGCGGTGTGTCGAAAAAGGATAGCGAGTACGCCGTGATAGATATCTACTACTTTGTAGGCGACGTGCTGATGCTACTAGGCTACATTGAGTGTTATCCTAAGTTTGATAAAGCGCTGATTCCTGATAAGGGTACACCAGTAATGGTGATTAGTGCTACCAGCGAAGAAATAGCCAAACAGCAGGAAGAGGCTGCTAAAACAGCTAAACCCGTAACTACTCCTGCATCGCAGGTGGTGGTAGCGCATAATCCTGAGAACCTATCCGAAGCCGAAACACGCAAGTTGTATATCGACGAGATGCTACGCGAGGCAGGGTGGGAGATATCAGAAACCGATAATGCTATCGTGAGCGGAAAGGCTTGCATCGAAATCGAGGTGCATGGTATGCCAAACGCATCGGGCATAGGTTATGCCGACTATGTGCTGTTTGATACCAACGGTATGCCTTTGGCTGTAGTTGAGGCTAAGAAAACAACGGTGGATCCCATAGTGGGCAAAGCCCAAGCCGAACTCTATGCCAAGTGCCTGGAGGCAAAATATGGTGTAAAACCAGTAGTTTACTATACCAACGGATTCGAAACCAATATCATCGACGGATTGGGTTATCCAGCTCGCACTATCTACGGTTTCCATAGTCGACAGGATCTTCAGAAACTGATACAGAAGCGTGGCCGTCAGGATATCATCGATATGCAGGCCAAGGACGAGATTGTGAACCGTCCATATCAAACCAGAGCCGTAAAACGTGTCTGCGAGCACTTTAATCTGAAGCATCGCCGCGCATTGCTGGTAATGGCTACGGGTACAGGTAAAACGCGCGTATCTATAGCAATGGTAGAGGTGCTGCTGCGTAACAATTGGGTAAAGAATGTGCTGTTCTTAGCTGATCGTACAGCACTGGTAGAGCAGGCTTTTGGTAAGTTTAATACCTATCTGCCTGATGAGACCAAGTGTAATCTGTGCGACCCGCTGCAAGGCCGCAACCTTGATGCACGTATATTGTTCTCTACCTACCAGACGATGATCAACTTCATCGATATCGAGGAGAAGACATTCAGTGTAGGTCGTTTCGATTTGATTATCATCGATGAGGCTCACCGCTCGGTATTTGGTAAGTATGGTGCTATATTCGACTATTTCGACTCGTTGCTGGTAGGACTTACCGCCACGCCACGCGAGGAAATCGACCGCAGCACCTACCGCCTGTTGGAGCTGGAGGATGGTGTGCCTAACGATTATTATGAGTATAGCGAGGCCGTAAGAGATGGGCATCTGGTAGATTTCGAGGCTCTTAGATACGATTCAGATATCCTGAAGCATGGTATCAGATACAACGACCGTACGGAAGAAGAAAAGGAACAATTAGATACCATCTTTGAGGAAGAGGGTACTGGCGAACGCGATATCGACAACAACGAGATATTCCGTTATATCTATAATACAGATACCATCGACAAGGTGCTGCAGGAACTGATGGAAAAGGGACTGCGTGTGGATAGCGGCGAGAATATAGGTAAGACCATTATATTTGCTTACAACCATAAGCATGCAGCAAAGATAGCCGAGCGGTTTGCTGTACTGTATCCGCAACTGGGCGCTGACTATTGCGAGGTAATCGACTATCAGGAAACTCAGAAAAAGTATTTGCTTGGTGAGTTTGAGAAGGTAGATCACGAACCACGTATAGCCGTAAGTGTGGACATGCTTGATACAGGCATCGATGTGCCCGAAATACTGAATCTGGTATTCTTTAAACCGGTACACTCGAAGATTAAGTTCGAACAGATGAAGGGACGTGGAACCCGACTGTGCGAGAACCTGTTAGGACCAGGCAAACATAAGGAGAAATTCCTGATTTTCGACTTCTGTAACAACTTTGATTACTTCGACGAGAATCCGAATGGTGCCACTACTTCAAGGCCAGTATCGCTTACAGAGCGTATTTTCGGTATGAAGTCGGATATGACTTTGCTGTTGCAGCGCGAGGGTAATAAAGACTTTGAGCGCCAGCTGCATAGTGAGATGAAACACGAGTTATGGCAGCAGGTAGATGGGCTTGGATTTGAGCGAATACTGGTGCGTAAGAATGGGGCAGAGATCGACCCGTTCCGAGCCGAAAAATATTGGGATGACCTGAAGGAAGCCGATATCGCTGTACTAAAGCATACCATCGGCCCATTGCTGGTAGCTTCGGGTGACGAAATGGCTATGATGCTGGATGTGATGATGTATGCCTGCGAACTGGCATATCTCAGAAAGGTAGCTATGCCATCAGCTGTTGTCGAGAAACTTAAGCAACTGTGTTACTTCTTGAAAGCTAAGAAGAGTAACATCCCACAAGTAAGAGAGCAAATGGCAACCTTAGATGAGGTGATGACCGACGAGTTCTGGCAGAAGGCTACGCTTGAGGATATGGAACGTGTGCGCAAGGTGCTGAGGGAACTGATGCGCTTTGCCATCGATAAGAACGATAACAAAACGTTTGATGTTGACATCAAGGATATCATAGATGCCCCACGCGTAGATACGCCTAAACCACAGAATGTAACTTATAGTCAGAAAGTGTTCGACTATCTGGCTGAGCATCGCAACGACGAGGTGTTCCAGAAGATATATAATATGGAGCAGTTGACTATTGCTGATGTACACGAGCTGGAGCGTATCATGTGGGAAGAGTTAGGTAGCAAGGAACAGTATGAAGAATACTGCAAACGAGAGCGCAAGATATATGGTGGCAATGTAGCTGCATTGATTCGTTCGCTGTGCGGTATCGACAGGGCAAAGGCTCATCAGAAGTTCTACGAGTTTATCCGTTCTGAGCAGCTAACAGCCATACAAGAGGAATATCTGGATAGCATACTGAACTATGTATGTGCCAATGGCGATATGGAACGCCGCACCTTAGGTCAGGATCCGTATCGTGAGTTTAACTGGCAACTGGCTTTTGGCGACAATCGCGCCAAAGTGGCCAACTACGTAGATTTTATGCACCATCTGATAGAGGGCGTCATACCATACCCCAAACTCGACGAAGAAACCTCTCTCCCCATGGCCGCCGAAGAGTAAGAATAAAAAAGCGAGGAGCGAACATCACTGTTGGCTCCTCGTATTACTTAAACTATAAAATTGAATTAATCAACCATAAATCTTAACTAATGCTCAGCGCATCGCTGCGAATAATGGGCATTAAAACAAATTCCTAGGTGCAAATATAATACTATTTTTTGAACCATCAATAATTAATCGGGAAAAATTTTGTTAATTCTATTAAATTTATTACCTTTGCATTCGTATTAGTAAACCTAACTTAAGTTATTTATTGAGAGTTGTTAACATGTTGAATTACTTAAAATCAGAAAGGAGGGCAAAGAGATGATGATAACATAAGATTTTCCGTTTAATATTTGGGCGGAAAGTCTTTATTACGAAAGATGCACCGCCTGTGATAAATGTATGAAGACTAATATCAAACCTATTCTATAAAAGCTAAGACTGAATAAAATGAAATTCAAGGTCTTTTTCGTCAGGTATGTACAAAGCATGCCTGATCTCTTCGGGAATGTCGTGGCCGTAGATGGTACCGATGCTCTCAAACCCGTGATTGTCAACGACTTCTTGAAACGCAAGGAGCTAACTTTTATCAACCCCAGAAATGGAAAAACCTATCACCGACATTATGCCATTATGCCTCAGGGTGGAGTGGCTGTGATTGATGTGGGAAAATATGTGGATGGCAACTTTGTGTATGCTACCGTAGGCATTAATCTGAGCGGTAACCAGTACCAACCATATATAGTGATAGGATGCCACCATAAAGAGTTTAGCGATACAAACCTGATAGCTAATATGGTAACACAATCGCTTAACTGGGCGCTGGCTGGTACCAATACAACCGTAAAGCTTGAGGCCTGCCATAAGCCAATAGCCTGGGAAAAGGATATCTTGCATTCGTATATGAAGGGTATGGATAACCGTATGTTTAACCCCATGAATGTTTTTGGATATGAGATGCTTGAAGAGCGGTTTGAAGAAATCGGTAAAAGTAAGGGGCGACCAAGAAAATCGATTAATATAGACGATTATCTGCCCAAGGCTATGCGACAGAAAATTAAAGACTGGCTACATGAGGAGACTGATCAATATCAGTATCCGATTGATATGATGAGGGCTATAAGAGTTCTGTTTGAACTGGAGATTATTAAGAGGCCTACTTACGAGGCATTTGTGAGAGCGTTTGATAAAGAACAACTGATAGCGCCATCGACCTATAATAGTTATATGAACCTGAATAATAATCCCTATGAACACGATGCTACTTACGTAAGTATGAAAGCTGATGCAAGGAGAAAGTTCTTTCTTGATAGCGTTTGATAGCGTTTGATAGCATTTAATAGCATTAGATAGCGTTTAATAGCGCTTGATAGCATTATCCATTATTTCATATTTCGCTATGAAATGATGGATATTTTTTGTTTTATTTTTAGCTGGATACTTTACTTTTGCAAGCGGATTTCCAACCATTAGTAATAATGTCTAAGCAGAAACATGTGTGGGCCTATTCTGTTTCGCAAACGTGAAGCAAGAATGAAACAAATTGTGATAGAAATTGAGGATGAGGCTTACGAGCCTTTTATGGGAATGTTGCGCCTTTGTCCTGCTGCAAAGGTGGTGGGCACGAACAGCTTTGCTGAAACACGCGATGTGATTGATCGGTGTTTTGCTGAAGCTATTAGGGAGTTGCAAGCCGATAAAAAGGTGTATAAGCGTCCCAGCGACCTGGCTTACATCATGATAGGTGTAAACGATGGTGCTATTAATGGTGTGGATTATTATCTAACGCCTGATGACTTTACTGGCTATCTGTTACAGGTTGGTATTAATCAACTGCCTAAACGCTCAACAATCTACAATAAGGTGAATGACACCGTTGGCAAATTTCCTGATTGGAGCTTTGTACATGATGTGAAACCTAAAGAAAAGATAAGGAGAAAAAATCTGTTTTTGCGTTTTTCGAGTGCTTTCGGAAGGGCTAAACGCCAAAAGTTGGACGGATTTTTGGACAAGTAACCGAAAGCTGGACAGGTTTCTGGACAATCGAAAAAACGGCCATTGTCGGCTCGAAAACTTGCTATACTTTTGCCGACGGAAATCAGATGATAGTCGTCTGATATGGTTTAAATTAAAGAATAAAAAATGAGAAAGAAGATGAACATTATCGGTTACTTTACTGTACCGATAAAAGTGATTGAGGGTGAAATGAGTTGCGATCAGGACATCGACAGCTACGCACTCAACGTTAAGGATCTGTTGGACCAACAGGTGAGTCAAGAACTGAGTGAAAAACTTACTGAGATGCTACTTGGTTTTAATGAAGATGTGCAACTGGAAATGGTTGAGAACATGCTTAGTTTTATCTGTGCTAAGGTGCTGCACACTACGGGGTGTTATTCGGTTGATACAGCATTGGAATTGTGCTATAAGTGGATTGGCGAGGAGCTAGGAATAGCTACCAGCGGGTTCGGTAAACTGATGAATAAGCTGATTTAACGATGGCGGAGAAGAAAATTAGAATAGAAGGCCGGGTGAAACGGATAGAGTATCTGAGATACCTGGCTAATGTGAGAGCTGAAGAACACCAGGCGGTGGATATGGGATACCGCATCACGCGCAAAAGTATCGAAGAGATTAGGGAGGAATTCGTTAGAGTTTCAAATTTTGATTCAATCTATTTGGAAATTTAAAAATGTAACAATGAAATAATGTAACAATTTTAAAAAGTAAAAGAATTATGAACACAATGATTTTAAGAGTGAAAAAGTGCGGGGTAATGACTACCGTACAGAGTGAGAAAAGTGAGAATGGCGTACTTGACAAGCGTACACTGGTACTGCAGATGTTGGGTGGCAAGTATGAGGACAGCTTTGTGGTAACAGCCCTGGGCAGTTTGGCCACCATCGAGTGGACCGAGGGCGAGTTGGTTGCCTGTAGCATGAGCTTCAGAACCCGAGAGCACAACGGACAGGTGTACATGGACGTGATTGCGAACGAAATCCAAAAGATTAAACGTTGAACATTAAACATTAAAGATTAAACATTAAAGATTAAAAAAGTTATGTATTTAAGTGAAGCAATTAAAGCAATGGAGATGAACCTCCGCAGCACATGTATGATGCTGGAGGCTGTAAGAAACAATCAAGTGGACAAGGCAATAGATTATGACTGGCTGCCGATGCAGGACCATCTGGCCTTGTGTATTCCAACGATTACTATTAGCGAGGAATCAAGTGTGGAGGACTGCTTAAAGTACCTAGGTCAGCTGTACAAAGGGCTTACCAAAGCTATGGCCCACTATAAGAAGGGCAATCGTATAGTAGGAGATGTGGATCGCAATGTAGTGTATATGGTTGACATGCTGTATGGGTTAATAGGGCACCAGTTTAACGAGGACTATGTGAACTGTGCCAGAGAGTGTGTTAAGGCATATAACCAGACACCTATCGATCCTAACGAAGAAAAGAACGATGAGAACGCTCGTATCTGGCGACGCAAGGTGCTTGATAAGTTCGGTGTTATCCTGAAGAAGTACGATATCGACATTACCGAAAAAGGTGAGTGGAGTATCAGAGAGGGGTATCTGGTGGAATGGTTAGATAGAAAGTACTGGAAATAAACAATTTTGAGTTGAGGTGAGGAGGATATTCTCGAGTAAATGGCCAAAGAATCCGAAACTTCTTCTCGCTTTAAAACTCAAAAACAAAATGAAAACAAATAACAAATTAAACAAGACCGTAACTGTTAACGGCATGATGGCCGTTACAAAGAGTGATTTAGAAATGGATTATGTGCAGTTTTTGCCTGATAATCCGAGTATAGGACAAGTGGAGGCTTTTCGTGGTCGTGGATTAGGTCAATTGTTGACCAACGGATCATTTGAGTTTGTGAGAACCAAACGATTGCGCCATAAACCTGAATTCAAAGGTGGTTACGCCAGTTTGTCGTTTGGCGCAGATGGCAATGATCGCGTAACTTTTGTGGTGCCTAACGAACTGCGCGCCCAGTTGCCAACCATCCTGCGAAAGGGTATTTGTCCAATCATTAAACACCTGCAAAAGAAAGGATTTAGTAAATGATTTACCGTATCATAAATAAGGGTAAGAAGTTTGCTTATCTGGTAAAGAATCGTGAAGATTTCTTGGCGCTTAGAAACACCAAGGAGAATCTGGAGAACTTAGCCAAAGCGCGCAAAGGCGATGAGAAAGCTAAGGCCCAATTGGTGCAGTTTGCCTACAATATCGGTGTGCTAAAAAGTTCGGCTTTGGCTGGTTGCAAGAGCATTGGTAGCTACTTTTTTCATGATGTGGATTGCTACGATGCTGAACAGAGTGCAGCGATTGCAAAGCAGATATTGGCCAAGAAGGATGAGATTGGCTTGATGATGCTGGAGAAAAGTGCGAGTGGAGGATATCATTTGGTTTGTAAGCGCCAGCCTGGTACTACTCTTCTCGAGAATCAAGTGCGCATTGCGACCATTCTGCAGATTGAGATGGATACTAACGTGCATGATTTGCAAAGGGTGGTCTATTCGACTAGTGGTGATGAAAAAGATTTACTTTATCTTGACGACGAGCTGTTTGGTGAACCGATGACGGTTGAGGAGTGCGAGGCGGAATATGCTAGATTGAAAGAGCGTGAACGTAAAGGTGAAGAGCAGGTGCCGGCTGGGGCTAAGAAGGCGAGGAAGCACTATAAGCCTTGGACTGAATTATTAGCAACGGACAACAGGACTAACAGGTCTGATTCTGCTGCTGAAAATACTACTGAAGAAAAAATCCTAAAGTCCTGTAGTCCGTTGCAAAATAAACCAATCGATGAAAGGGTAAGGTTTGTGATGGAGGCGGTTTTGAAGGCGAAGGGGCTGGAGAAGTCGGACTTTACGGATATTGGCGGTAGGCATAATGCGGTGAAGATATTCCTGAGTGGCTGTAACCAGTTATTAAGTAAGGAGGAGGCAAACGGAGCTTTGGCGGAACTGATGCCCGAACATTGGGCCGATGCGAATGTACAGAAATGCCTGAGTGATTTTTATGCCAAGTATTACAATCCTGAACGAAAACTGAATAAGGATGAAGAGGCAATATTTACGAAGAGTAGGAGACTGGGGGATGATAAAGAATCAGAAGTGAGTGATCGTTCTGCTCCTATTCCTCCTGAGATGCCGGCAAAACTGCCGAAACTGATTAAACTACTTACCAAGAATACCCCCAACCAATACAAAGCTGCGGTGGCGCATGCGGTGTTTCCATCGCTTGGAACACACTTGAAAGAAGTGGAGTTTGAGTACACCGATTACGTGAAGCATGAGGCCACGCTGATGAACTGTCTGATGGCGCATACGGGCGCAGGTAAAGGCTGTATAGATGAGCCCATCCGCCACATTATGGCCGATATTAAAGCCCGCGATGCCGAGAACACCCGACGTGAAGCCGAATGGAAAAAGGATTGCCAAAAGAAGGGCGCCAATAAGGACAAGCAGGTTCGCCCCGAAGGACTGGTGATACAAGAGATTGATCCCGATATGACCAAGCCTGCATTGGTTACCCGTATGGACGAAGCTGAAGGCCACTTTGTATATGTAAAGCTGAACGAGATTGACCTGTTTGAGCAGCTGAAAGGTCAGACTGGCAAGCAGCATTTCCAGCTGATGTGCTTGGCTTTCGATCCAGGTGCTGAGTTCGGTCAAACACGTATCGGTACACAGAGTGTAACTGCCAGACCTAAGTGTAGGTTCAACTGGAACGCCTGTACTACCATCCAAAAAGGTCGTCGCTTCTTCAGTCGTGTACTCACCGATGGTCCTATCAGCCGAATTAACTTCTGTACCATCCCTGAGATGGAAATTGGAGCTGAACAACCTATCTATGGCAAGTACGACGAGGCGTTTGATGCTGAGCTGAAAACGTATATCGACAACCTTGTGTCGGCTCATGGTGTGGTGGATTGTCCGCAGGCATTCAAACTGGCTAAAAAGCTACAAGAGGAGTGCGCTGAATTTGCCCGATTGTCGCAGGATGAAACCTACTGGAACCTGTCGCATCGTGCCATTGTGATAGCCTGGTTAAAGGCCTGTGTGCTGTATGTGGCCAATGGCTGCCAATGGGAAAAGACGATTGAAGATTTTGTCCGTTGGAGCCTGCAGTACGATCTGTGGTGCAAAATGCAGTTCTTTGGTGAGGACATTGAAAAAGCCAACCAAGAAGGCGAGCGCATAGGAACTCGAGGCCCTCGTAATCTGCTGGAGCTGTTGCCTGATGAGTTTAGATTAGAAGATATTCAGCGTGTGCGCATCAAGCAGGGTATGTCTGGTGATAAACATAAATGCGGTCAGATGATTCGTCAGTGGGTTCATCGCAAATATGTGTTACAGGTGACAGATGACAGTTTTGTTAAGAGCGAAAAGTTTAGGAAACGTTAAACATTAAACATTAAACATTAAAGATTAAACATTAAAATGGAACAGATAGTACAATTGAATAGTAAAGCAAACCTCTCCGAGCACTTCTTGCTCGGGGAGTTCACCAGGAGTAAGTATCCTGAAGTGTATAACATCCCTAGTCATGAGGTTATAGCCCATTTGAAGAACCTCTGCACTTGGCTGGAGGTTTTGCGAGAGAAAGCCTCGCAACCTATCATCATTAACTCGGGTTATCGATCGCCGCAGTTGAATCGGAAGGTTGGTGGAGCACCCACTAGTAATCACTTAACGGGATGCGCTGTAGATATTCGTACTTCGGGGTATGAACAGGCGATAGTGTATGCGGCCATCCTCATCAATTATGCTAAAGAATCGCAGCAGGAGTTTGATGAACTGCTGATAGAGAAGCGCTCGGCTTTGCCGCTTGGCTCGTCCAAGAATCGCTATGGTGCCGTGTGGCTGCACTTTGCGGTTAGACCGAAAGATAATCGGCATAAAGTGAATTTTTTGACTACATGATGTAGTAATTCCGAAGAAAGTAGTAATTTTGCAATCGAAAAATTATTTATCTAAATTAATGAGACGAAGAATATTATTACTATTCATCATACCTGCATTCCTGCGCGTTTTTGCGCAGGAATCGCATGGATGGGAGACGTACTTGAATCAGGTGATGACGGCTGAGGATGCGGCATCGGAGGGGTGGCAGCAGACGTACGATCTGCTGAGCGACCTGGTGCAGCACCCCATCAACATTAATACCGCCACACGTGAACAGCTGGAGGCCATCCCCTTTTTGTCGGCACAACAGGTAGAGGAGCTGATGGCCTACCTGTACCGCTATGCACCGATGCAATCGACTGCCGAACTGCGTATGATGACACTGTTGACACCTGCCCAGCGCGAACTGCTGAGCTACTGCGTTTATACAGGTGATAGCAAACCCAAACGCTACTTACACCACGAACTGACAGCCACCGCCAAGCTGCCACTAAGCAACGGGCACTGGTTTCGCTACCAGCTGCAATATGGCGACCGGCTGAAGGCGGGGCTGGTGGGTGATTTGGATGCTGACGAACCCTTTATGAAGGGCCCCAACCGATGGGGATACGACTACTATGCACCGTATGTGCAGCTGAACCACTGGGGACGTATAGAGACACTGGTGCTGGGTAGCTACAGAGTGAGCATGGGTATGGGCTTGGTGATGAACAACAGCTTTAGTTTAGGCAAGATAGCCATGCTACAGAACTTGGGGCGCAGCACAAACACCTTGCGGGCACACGCCTCGAGAACGGAGAACGCACTTCAAGGTGCAGGTATAACCCTGAAGTTAGGGCGCGGTTGGCAGACTACTGCGTTTGTGGGGTATGTGCCGATGGATGCCACGCTGAATAAGGACGGTAGCGCACGTACGATACTAACCACTGGCTACCACCGTACGGAAGCCGAAATAGCTAAGAAATATAATTTGCACGCCCTGAAAACGGGTGGTAGTGTGCGTTATACGGGACATGGACTGCACATAGGGCTGAACGGGCTTTACGTGCATCTGGACCGGCCGCTGCAACCTAACACCAAACAGCTATACAACCTGTATAAACCGCAGGGCAGTAGTTTTGTGAACATGAGCACGGACTACGGCTATGCCAATAGCAAATGGTCACTGAACGGTGAAACGGCTGTGGATGGGCACGGGCATATAGCCACTATCAACAGTGTGAGCGTGGCGATGGGTAGTAACCTGACGCTGATGGCACTGCAGCGCTATTACCAGTACCGTTATACCTCGCTGGATGCACAGAGCTATAGCGATGGGGGCAGCGTGCAGAACGAAAGCGGCGTGTATGTGGGAGCTACCTGGCAGCCATCCTCTAAATGGCAGGTGGCGGCTTATGCCGACTGGGCTTACTTTCCGTGGGTAAGGTACCGACAGCAGGCGGGTACTTACACAATGGACTATCTGCTACAGACAACCTATACCAGCAGCCGCTGGAAACTGAGCGGCAGGTACCGACTGAAAGCCAAGCAACAGGAACACCGCACCAGACTGGCAGCTGAATACAACTGGGACTGCGGCTTGGGTATGCGCACCCAGCTGGATGGCAACTATGGTGCGGATGGAGGAACGGAGATAGGTGCTATGCTGAGTGAGAGCATGGCCTACACTTATAAGTGGTTGCGACTGAACGCTGGAGCGGGCTATTACCATACGGATGGTTATAATAGCCGACTGTATGTGTATGAGAACGGACCGCTATATACCTATGCCATGCAGCAGCTGTATGGCGAGGGCGTACGTTATTGGCTGATGCTACGCGCTAATGCAGGAAAACACTTGCTGCTGACTGCCAAAATGGGCGTAAACAACAACTTTGAACGCGAATCGAAAACGGATATGATGCTTCAGCTGCGGCTTAAGATCTGATGATAGAGCTGATAAACCTGGCCGGCGACATCGGTGCCAGCGAAACGCTGCACATAGGTCTGGCTGCGCTGGATGCGGGCCTCGCGATGGGCTGAACCAATCAGCGAGCGGCGGATGGCATTGGCCATACCTAACACATCGCCTGGCGACACATAGATGTTGTCGGGGCCGCCAGCCTCTTCGAGACAGGAACCGCTGCAAGCCACTACTGGCAAACCGCAACGGATGGCCTCGATGATAGGTATGCCGAAACCCTCGTAAACACTGGGATAAACAAACACTTCGGCCATAGCATAAAGGGCGGGCAGGTGCTCGTCGGGGACACCATGCAGGATACGTACACGCTGCTGCAGGTTCTGACGCTGTGCGTAGGCCATCACCTTATGGGTGTAATCGGTGGGGCGGCCGATGATGACCAGCGACACATCGGAGGGCAGATAGAGCAGCGCCTGAACGGCCTGCAGCACATTCTTGCGCGTTTCGATAGAACCCACATTCAGGATGTAACGCTGGGGTAACTGGTAATGCTGGGCTACCTGCTGCAGCACGGCGGCATCGGTCTCGGCACCGAAACGCTGGGCACAACTCTGGTAGATGAGCGAGATTTTCTCGTCGGGTACCTGACCGTACTGGATGATATCGTGCTTGGTACGCTCGCTGATGGCAATGATATGGGTGGCCTCGCGCAGGGTGCGACGGAACTTCCAGGTGTAGAGCTTGACATCGATGGGATTGTAAAACTCAGGATGGCGCAGGAATATCAAATCGTGGATGGTAACTACGCTGGGGATGCCGCTCTGACTGATGCCAAGGGGCAGTTCGCCCGATAAGCCATGATAGAGCTGGATGCCATCGCGCTTAAGATCGGCTACGATACCCTTGGTACGCCAGTAGGCGTTGCCCAACGGCCATCGTTTGTTGGCAAACTTAAATGCTACATTGGGGCGCTCTATGATTTGGTTGCGCAGAGGGGCGCGACCGGCATCTGGGGCATAGAGGCTGAGCTGCAGGGGATACTGGGCCAGATCGTTGACCAACGTGCGGCCATAGGCACCAAGGCCTGTGCCGTTGCGAACAATGCGCTTGGCATCGAAACCGATATGAAGGGGCGTGTTACTCATGATAATACTATTGCTTTTTAAAGTGCTTGAATACAAAACGAACCATGATGAAATTGGCGGGCACAGCGATGGCCAGTACTGCCAATGGGGCCACAGCACGACTGAGACCCAACCACAGGAAGAAATTGAACAGCACGATGTGCAGCACGTAGTTGACTGCATGGGCGCCGCCAAAACCTATGCCGTTGCGGGCTGAGGTTTTTTCGCGGAAGGTGAAGTGGGCCGACAGGTAGTAGTTGACTAAGAAACTAACGATATAGCCCACCGTATAGGCAATGTTAACCTCGATAAAGTGCTGCAGCAACCAGTACACACCGTAGTGGATGGCGGCGGCAGTGGTGCCCACAATACCGAAGCGAACAATCTGACCAAATGTTTCCTTTTTATCCATGAACATGAAATTTTGGTGCAAAGATACAAATAATTCGGTATAATTGTGTACCTTTGCACCAAATTATACCAATTATTATCATGATACTATTGAGTTTTGATACCGAAGAGTTTGATGTGCCCCGCGAACATGGCGTGGATTTTACATTACAACAAGGTATGGAAGTTTCGAAGGAAGGCACGCGCCGCATATTGGACTGCTTGAAGCAGAACGGCGTGAAGGCTACCTTTTTTTGCACAGGCAATTTTGCAGAGAATGCACCCGAACTGATGCAACGGATTATGGACGAAGGGCACGAGGTGGCCTGTCATGGCGTGGATCACTTTGAGCCGAAAGAGACTGACTTTGCCCGATCGAAGGAAATAGTGGAACGGGTAACCGGACGAACGGTGTACGGCTACCGACAGCCACGTATGTTCCCCGTGGTGGAGAGCGAAATAAAGCGTGCGGGCTATCGCTATAACTCGAGTTTGAACCCTGCGTTCATTCCCGGCAGATACATGCATCTGACTGAACCCAGAACCTGGTTTATGAAGGATGGGGTGATGCAGATACCGGCTTCGGTAACACCGCTGATACGATTCCCGCTGTTCTGGCTGGCACTGCACAACCTGCCACAGAGCGTGTACCACTGGCTGGTGAGAAGGGTGCTGAAGCACGATGGCTACTTTGTGACCTACTTTCACCCATGGGAGTTTTACGACCTGAAGGAGCACCCCGAGTTTAAGATGCCCTTTATTATCAAGAACCACAGCGGACGTGAGATGGCTGGGCGACTTGACAAGCTGATAAAGATGCTGAAAGCCCACGGCCACGAATTTATAACTTACACGGAATTTACTGACAAGCAACTATAAGATAACAACAAACGAATGTATGAAAACGGTAACAATTATACTGCCTGCCTATAACGAGGAGTCGTCGTTCGAGCTACTGAAAGAACGGATGGGCGAGGTGCTGAAACAGAACCCGGACTACAACTGGGAGTTTCTGCTGGTAAACGATGGCAGTAGCGACCATACGCTGCAGCAGATGATGCGACTGCACCGCGAAGACCTGCATTACAACTATCTGGACCTGAGCCGCAACTACGGCAAGGAGATAGCGATGATGGCTGGTTTTGACTATGCCAAAGGCGATGCCGTAATAGTGATGGACGCCGACATGCAGCACCCGATAGACGTGATACCCGAGATGCTGCAATACTGGGAGCAGGGTTACGACGACGTGTATGCCACCCGACAGGACAGTAAGGAGAGTTGGCTGAAGCGTAAGACATCGCACTGGTACTACGAGGTGCTGCAATCGGTTACCAAGGTGCCCATACAGAAGGATACCGGTGACTTCAGACTGCTGGACCGCTCGTGTGTGGAGGCCTTGAAACAGATGCGCGAAACCGAACGTAACACCAAGGGTATGTACTCGTGGATAGGATTCCGCAAAAAGGGCATCGGCTACAAGCAGCTGGAGCGACAGACGGGTGAGAGCAAATGGAGCACACGCGCGCTGATGCACCTGGCACTGAACGGTATCATGTCGTACACCACCGCACCGCTGCGACTGGCATCGGTACTGGGACTGATCGTATCGTTTGCGGCTTTCCTGTATCTGATATACATTATTGTGATTACCAATTTGTATGGCGAGCCGGTTCAGGGTTATCCTACGATGATGGTAACGATACTCTTCTTAGGTGGCATACAGCTGCTGAGCTTGGGCATCCTGGGTGAGTATGTGGCAAAGATTTTTAATGAAGTGAAGGGCCGACCGGGCTACTTCCTGAACTCGTATAATGGCGAACGAAACCATGTGGCAAAAAATTAAGCATATCAAAAACAAAGAACAGATATTATTTTGGTTGGGACTGATTATCATGGTGGCAGCAACTGCCATCGAAACGCTGCGTGGCAGGGCCAGCAACTACTATGTGTATAGCGATGCCACCAGCATGTTCTGGCACGGACTGACACCTTACACCCAGCAGTTTATTACCGACCATGGGCGCTATTTTCTTTATACACCCGTGTTTACCACCCTGTATGCACCTATCCTGCTGCTGCCCAAATGGTTAGGGCCGTTTGCATGGAACGGCATGCTGTATGCCCTGATGGTAACGGCCATCAGAACGCTGCCGGGCGAGGTGAACAAATACCGCACTAAGATTTTCGGATTCCTGCTGTTGCTGATAGTGCAGGGCACCTTCTGTTTTCAGTATAACCTGGTGGTGTGCGCGCTGTTCCTGTTGGCCTTTACGCTGCTGGAGCGTAACAAGCCGCTGTGGGCGGTACTGCTGATTATGATTTCGGCTACCACTAAGATTTATGGCGGTATAGAGTTGGCGCTGCTGTTGTGCTATCCCAAAATGTGGCGTAACCTTGGCGCTGCGGTGCTGATGGGCGTGGGATTGCTGTTGCTGCCAGCCTTGAACCCGATGTTTGAGCACCCGCTTGACCTGTACCGACAGATGGGCGAGATGCTGACACAGCACGGCGATTCGGGTACCTGGGCAGGACTGCTGTTTGCACCCGTACTGCGCGATGTGCTGCTGCCAAACATGCGAGCCATACAGTTGGGTGTGCTGGCCGTATTGGCTGCCATCTTCTTCTGGAAGTACCGTTTGTGGAACAATTACAGATTCAGAGTAACGGCCTTAGCAGTGATGATGGGCTACGTGATACTGTTTAGCGACAGTCCGGAAACACATACGTACCTGATTGCCTTGGCTGGCTACCAGATGGTGTTCTGGTTGCAACCCAAACGTACCACGATAGACTGGGTGATATTCTGGCTACTGTTCGTAAACTTCTGCATCTTCCCTGTAGATGCACTCTGTCCTGTAGCAGTATATAAATTCTTCCACAATAACTTCTGGTTTGATATCTATTGCATGACGCTGGCCTGGGTGCGCATGGTTTGGGCTGTGGTGAAGGCATAATCCTTGGTGAGCATCTCGTAAATGAGCTTAAACCAGATGATAGCTACAGGCAGGGCCTTGAGCGAATAGGGCTTGATGAGCTGGCTCCATACTACCTTTGGAAAGAGGTCGGATGGCGACATCGACGTGATGATAAAGGCGAAGATGATGAGTGCCAGATCGCAGCGGTTGCGCTGCCAAGGACTGGTGAGATACCAGATGGCTACACCGGGCATGGCGATGATGTAGCTGTACGACTCGGAACCGGTGCTGAACAGCACAATCGTCATGAGCGCTGAGGCTACGGCTGCCAGGCGGAACCCCTGATGGCGATACTGATCGAGTCGCAGATAAGGCAGAGCGAAGAGAATGGCACCAGGCAGGATAAGCCAGATATCGTTGTAACTGGCGATGCCTGATATCTTACGTACCATACCCAATAGTGAGATGTTCTGACCGGCGGCAAACTGGTTGAGGTCGTTCTTATGTACCAGCACATCGTACCAGGCACCGTACTGGCCGCACACGTAATCGAACCCGAATACGAACATGGGCAGTACCGACAGAATGACCATCCAGGCTACAAACCAGCCTAAGAACTGGCGCTTATGGTGCGAGAAGGGGAAGAACGCCAAGCCCGCAATACCGTAGATTTTGGTGACAGTGCCCAAGGCGATGAGAAACGCCGCCCAGCAATCCTTCTGCTTCTGGGTGAGGTAATAGGTGAACAGGATGCAGGCTAAGATGAGACTGTTGCTCTCGGAATCGAGTATGCAGGTATAGGCTTCGACGGCCACAAACCACAGGATGAACAGCTGCTGACTGCGGGTGAAGAACGACTGGCGTATGCTCCAATAAGGCACAAACGTGATGAGCAGCATCCAGATCAGTCGGCCTAACTGATAGGGCAGCACTGCCATGGGTGCCATGAGCAGCGGGAAGAGCGGTCCGTATAGAAAATAATTACCATCCTCGGGGTAGATAATATACAGTGGCATTTGTTGCCAGGCATGCCAGAACGAGTGGTAGAAGATGGAATAATCGAGGTCGAACTTACCCTTGAGCCAAATGCGCAGCCAAGGGATGATGGCCATGATGAGCCATACGAAAAACACGACACGAAAGTCGGCCAGATAGTGTTTAATCTTAGAGGTTAATACAGATAGTTTCATGATCAAAAGGTAAATAATTCTTTGCAAAGGTATAAAAATTTTAGTAGTTTTGGTATAAAAAGCTAAAAAAATTGTAACTTTGCACCCAAATAAAATAAATTATGGAGAAGGAAATGAATTTTCTGGATAGAAATGAGTTTAATTTCGAACCCAGTGAGAAGGTGGTAGAAGCTATCCGCAATTTTGACCCAAAGACATTGTGTTTTTATACCCGCATTTACGATCAAGGCAAGAAAAGCGTTGTATCGGTAAAGTTGAGCGAGATATACGGCGTACCCGAAGAGCAGGTACTGCTGGCTTATGGTGGTGAGGACATTCTGAAGAATGCCATTCACTACTACCTGATGAAAGGCGACAACAAGAAAATACTGATACCCGAATACTCATGGTGGTACTACAACAAGGTGGCTGCTGAGTGCTACGGTACCTTTGAGATGTACCCCCTGCACGAACAGGAGGATACCTTTGCCTATGATGTGGATGAGGTGATAGAATATACCAACCGCATTCATCCCCGTATGCTGCTGTTGGCATCGCCTAACAACCCCACGGGTAACTGCTTGACACCCGAGGAGATCGGACGTATCATGGAGAACATCCCCAGCGATACAATGGTGCTGATAGATGAGGCTTATGCCAGCTTTATTACCAGCGATACCGACTATATCGCACCACTGGTAAACAAATACCGCAACCTGATTATATCGCGTACGCTGAGTAAGTTCTACGGACTGCCCGGACTGCGTTGTGGCTTTGGCTTTATCGGTGCCGGACACGATCATTTTGTAAGCTATATCAACAAGTACTTGGGTTACAACCGCTTCTCGGAGGCTGTGGCTTTGGCTGCGCTCGATAGCGATGAGCACTACCGTAAGGTGGCCGACGATATGGAGTGGGGCCGACAGCTGTACAAGAAAGCACTGGGCGACAAGCCTGGCTTTAAGGTGTATAAGAGTGTGGCCAACTTTATCCTGATAAAATATCCTGTAGAGATTAAGGAGGCCCTGCAGAAGGCGCTGGCCGACCAGAACTACAAGATTAAGTTTATGAGCGATAAGGGCCTGGAGGAGTGTGTGCGTATTACCTTGGGTCGCAAGGAGCAGACACAGGTTGTAGTGGATACCATACTGAGAGTAATTGAACATTGACCATTGACCATTGAACATTATGATAGGTGTGATATTGGCGGCGGGAATGGCCAAGAGACTGCGCCCGCTTACTGACGAGAAACCCAAATGCCTGCTGGAGGTTGGTGGTAAAACGCTGTTGCAGCGTACGGTTGACGCGATGATAAGCGCCGGCGTAAAGGAGTTTGTGGTAGTAACAGGCTATCGCGAAAACATGATTCGTGAATTCCTAACTGTCAATTATCAATTGTCAATTATCAATTATATCGACAACGTCGATTTTGAGCATAACAACAACATTTTCTCGTTGTGGCTGGCCATGCAGAAACTGCACGGACAAGAGGTGCTGCTGATGGATAGCGACATACTGTGCGATCCAGAGGCTGTGCGCCGTGTGGCCCGTAAAACCAACCCCGCCTTGGCCATGCAGCAGCACGAGCTGGGCGAGGAGGAGATGAAGATTGTGGTTGACGAGGCCGGACGTATTACTGAGATAAGCAAAACCTGCAGTCCTGCCGACGCCATTGGCGAGAGTGTGGGTATCGAGAAGATGACACCCGCCTATACCGAGGCCATCTATCAGGAACTGCGCAAGATGATATTGGATGAGAACCTGATAGATATCTTCTACGAGCGCGCCTTTGAGCGACTGATTCCACAAGGACATACGTTTGAAGTGGTAGATACCACCGACCTGTTCAGTTACGAGCTCGACACCCCCGAGGACTTGGAAAAAGCTTCGGCTGCATTACCAAAAGAATTGTATTAATATGGATAAACCTCTGTTCTCGATATTGATCCCTACCTGGAACAACCTGAAGTTCCTGAAGATTTGTGTGGATAGCATCCGCAAAAACTCGACGTATCCGCACGAGATTCTGATTCATGTGAACGATGGTAGCGACGGCACGCTGGAGTGGGTAAAGGCCGAGGGACTGAAATATACGCACTCGCCCGAGAACATCGGTGTGTGCTTTGCACTGAACGGTTTGCGCCCATTGGCCACCACCGACTACATACTGTTTATGAACGACGATATGTATGTGTTGCCCGACTGGGATAAGAACCTGTACGAGGAGATAGAGCGTATCGGACATAAGATGTTCTTCCTGTCATCTACCCTGATTCAGCCACGCCCATTCTTCTGTAAGAGCGTGATTGCACCAGCCGACTTTGGACAGACCGTAGAGACCTTTGACGAACAGAGACTGCTGAACGAATATAAGAACCTGCCACACTACGATTGGAAGGGCGCTACATGGCCACCAAACGTGGTGCATAAGGATATCTGGGACTTGGTAGGCGGCTACTCGATTGAGTATTCGCCAGGCATGTATAGCGATCCCGACTTCTCGGCTAAGCTGTGGAAGGCGGGTGTAAGAATCTTCAAAGGCATTGATAAGAGTCGTGTGTACCATTTTGAGGCACGCTCAACCCATCGCATTGTGAAGAACGATGGCAGTACGCAGTTTCTGAGAAAATGGGGCATCACATCGGCATCGTTTATGCGCGATGTGCTGCAGCGCGGCGAACGCTGGGACAGCCAGAACGACACCAGTGCCGCCCTGAAGAAAGACCTGACAAGAAGTAAGCTGAAGAAAGCCCTGACGATATTCCGTGATGTGAAAATCAAGAATATCTGGGAGGATTAACCCTTCATATTGGCACGCTGATCATCGTACTGGCGATAGGGCAGCTGATAGTCGAGATAATGAAAATCGTGCTGTCGCTGTTCGTCGTGCTTTGGGATGGTCATATAATCGCCGTATTTGGTAGCCAGGTAGGTATCGAAATGCTCAACGCCCATAAACGTGATATCCTCGAACTTGATGGGTGTGGGTTGACCTAATACAGCCTTGTTGATGATGCCGTTCTTGCCATCATCGTAATCGGCTATCAAATCGCACTTGTCGTAATCGTAGTGCATCATAATGCGGCGCATCTTCTGCTGCACATAGTGGTTGGTAAACAGCTTCTGGCACAGCAAAGGCACTACGGCACTGAGATCCTTACCATGTTTGAACGGATCGCGGTGGATGTAGTAGATAACACGCTTCCAGAACTCGTAGCGCGCAAAGTTAAGGCGCTGCAACAGTTTGTTGGCACAAACACCATCCAAGGGGAACACATCGATATACAAACCACCGATATAGTTGATATGCTCGCGTTCAATCAGCGTGGTGCTGGCATCCTGGATTTTACCGAAGGGACCTGGGTAGTTGGGATCGGTCTCGGCACAAACGGCCTCGAATGGCTTGGGCAGCCACTCGTGGGCATGAGCCATCAGTGTGTCGTAATCCTTACGGGGCATGGCGATATCCATATCATCATCCCAGGGAATAAAGCCCTTGTGGCGCACTGCACCCAGCATGGTGCCTGCCCAGAGATAATAGCGCAGGTTGTGTTCCTGACATACTTTATCGACGGCCTGAAGAATCTTCAGGATGTGGAGTTGAAGGGGACGGATATCGTAACTTGCCATAAAACTATTGTTATTTGTTTATATTTCGTGGCAAAGGTACGCAAAAAACTGCATATTTCAATAAAAACGCTTGTGAGATTGCAAATAATTATATAATTTTGCATCCATGAAGGTTCTCTACTATATTGTTTTAGCCGTTTGGTATGTGTTCTCATTACTGCCATTACGTGTACATTACTTCATCAGCGACCTGCTGTTCTGGTTGCTGTATGGCGTATTGGGCTATCGTAAGAAGGTGATAAGAAGAAACATCAAAGAGTCGTTCCCCGAGAAAACTGATGACGAGAGATACAGGATAGAACGCGGATTCTACCACTTTTTCTGTGATTACATCGTGGAGAGTGTGAAACTGATGACGATGACACCCGAGAACCTGAAGCGCCGTATGGTGTTTAAGGGGGTAGAGCAGATTGATGAGGCTATCAATTCGGGGCAGTCGTGCGCCGTGTATCTGGGGCATCTGTGCAACTGGGAGTGGATAACATCGTTGCCACTCTGGATGAAGTCGGACGCGCAATTAGGACAGATTTATCATCCTATCGAGAATAAGGATTTCGACCGCTTGTTCCTGCGCTCGCGCCAGCGTATGGGAGCCGTTTGTATCCCCATGCAGGATACGCTGCGAAGAATGGTGGAGTACCGCAGGGCTAAGCAGCCTATCGTTATCGGATTTATCTCGGACCAGAAGCCCCATTGGGTGAATATCCACCACTGGATAGATTTCCTGCATCACGATACACCCGTGCTCACTGGTACTGAGCGTATTGCCAAGAAGATGAATTATGCGGTGTTCTTCATGGATGTGCGTCGTGTAAAGCGTGGCTACTATGAGGCCGAAGTGATTCCTATGACCCGCGAGCCACAGCAGCTGAAGGATTACGAACTCACAGATATGTACTTTGATTTGTTGGAGAAGAGCATCAAGCGTGCGCCTGAGTTCTGGTTGTGGAGTCACGACCGCTGGAAGCGTACACGTGCTGAGTTTAACGAGCGTTTCGAGGTGATCGACGGTAAGGTGATAGCTAAGGATCATCCCGACAATAAGCCCGCGCCTCCCAAGAAACCTTGGTATAAGTTCTAAAGCAACTTGTTTTTGGTCATGCGCATCATATATTGTTGTATGATGGCTTTCAGCTCGCGTTCCATCTGCGCCTGCTGAGGTACCTTGCCCTTCAGGTTGTGCTGCATCAGACGGTCGGTTAACTGGTAAACACCCTTGGTTTGTTTGCCGTCGAACTGAAGCACATAACCGTATTTAGCGTACTGATAAATGCCGTTGAGGTAGTTAACCGCCCACGTATCGTTGGTGGGCGTGCTGAGCACGTCGATACCAAAGGCCATATAGGGCTTAGAGTAGCCTAACATGCCTAAGATGGTGGGCATGATATCTATCTGCTGGGCAATCTTCTCTTCCATTCGGCCTACAGGCTGCGAAGGATCGTAGATGATGATGGGCGAACAGAATCCACCCAGATCGCTCTGATATTCAGCGTGGTCGCTCTGGTTGGTATGGTCGCTGGTAAGCACAAAGATGGTGTTATCAAACCAAGGCTGCTTACGGGCGGTGGCAAAGAACTTGCCAAGGGCCATATCGGTATAGCGGATGCACTTCTGGATGGGCAGATGCTCCTCGGGGAACTGTGCCTTATACTGCTCGGGGATGGCGAATGGATGGTGACTGGAAGCTGAGAAGATAGCTGTCATAAACGGCTGCTGCATCTTACTCATCTCCTCAGCATAATACTGGAAGAAAGGCTCGTCCCAGATGGCCCAGGTACCATCGAAATCGTTAGTGCCACGAGCAGCCTCGTATTCGGTACGACCGTAATAACGCTGGAAGCCCGTCTTCTTGGCAAAGGCCTCGAAGCCCATCGAACCATTCTGGGCCCCATGGAAGAAAGCTGTCTGGTATCCCTCGTTACCCAAGATGCCAGCCAGACCGGTATAATCGTTCATCGAGGCTGGGGTGAGGAAGAACGGCTCAACAAACATAGGGATGCTGGAGAGGATGCTGGGCATGCCGTCGATACTCTTTCGGCCGTTACAGAAACTGTAGCGGAAGGTGGTGCTGTGGGCAATGAGCGAATCAACACAAGGGGTATAGCCCTTGTACTTTCCGCCTTCCAAATCGTGATTGAGTGCACCGATATACTCGCGACCAAAACTCTCGATAATCAAAACAACAACGTTCTTTTTTACCAATGTATCGGTCTGGGCTTTATGCTGTGGGGTGTAGATAGCTTCTAATTCAGTCTCGCTCTGATAATAGTTGGGCACAGTGAATACGCTTTTGCCAATGGTGCGGATGAGCGAGAAGGGGGTGTTGAGCACCAAGGCGGCATCGGTAGGATGCTGGGCGTACTGGTTGGCATTTGATACGGTGATGGGGCGAACGGCTGTGGTAAAACCACCGCGCATGCCGGCAATACTCAGAGGTGCGATAAGCAGCAAGCTGGCTAAGTTGGCTGCATGCTTGCGTCGGGGTAGGGCATATAGCTTGTAAAGGGCTATCATCACTACTACAAACAGCAGTACCAGATACCAGTGGTTGATGAACTCGGTGCCAAAAATGCTACCTAAGTTGCCCTCGTTCGAGAACTCGCCGAACACCGTTGTAGTGGTGCGGCGCATGGTGTATTGGAAATAAACCGCATCGCCTAAGTTGATGGCTAAAGCAAGACCGTTGATGATGAGATACAGCCACTTAAGGGCTTTCTGACCTTTCAGCGTAAATGCCCCAACGGCTATCATCAGCACCACATAAAGCGCATTGGTATAAACAATGGCTGAGGTGTCGAACAAGAGTCCGCCACAGAATACATCACTGTTATAATGGAGCAGTTGGGCGTTTTCGAAGAAATATGCCAATCGGGCTATCTGGTAAACCACATAGACTAACAGGATGTTCCAGATAACGGCCACGATAGGGGCGTAGGGCTTGCTGAGAAGATGTTTCATCGTTGATTTAAATCTTTTGTAGCGGCTTGCAGAATGGCTTGGGCAATAGTGATATCGCCCTTACCTGTGGTAACACGCTGACTGTACAGGTCGAATACCGTCAATCCCGTACTATCTACCATCGAATATCCTTCGGTAAAGGTATGCATGGCCACGGGGTGGGTATAGGTGCTGCTGAGCACATCGCGACTAAACGTGTAATCGCTATGCGACAGACCTAACTGGGCTAACAGCGTAGCGGGCAGGTCGGTCTGATTGCAGATGGTATCGATACGGCGAGGCGCTTTTACGGCGCCGCCAACCCAAATCATCGGGATGCGATTGCGTAGCGGATGCTGTTCGTCGTACGCTTTGTAGTTGATGCCGTGATCGGGCAGCAGCACAATCAGCGTATTCTTCCAGGCCTCTGTGCGGCGCAGTTTGGTTACGAAATCGCCAATACACTGGTCGAGATAATAGAAAGCATTCAGAATCTCGTCGTCGAAATGCTTGATGGGCACATCCCAAGGCTCATGACTGCTCAGCGAAGAGTAGCCAATGAGATAAGGCGATGGGAGGGTGGTGGCCATATCATACAGGGTGCCGAAGGTGATGTCATCGCGTACACCCCATTCGGCTGATTTCTGTTCGGCTGTTGTATAGTCGGCCTTCCAGGTAAGCTGGTCGAACCCGCCGCTAATCAGATAGCTGCGCATGTTGGTAAAATTGATGTCGCCACCATACAGATAGTGGGTGTTGTACTGCTTCTCGTCGCGTAGCGAACGGGCGATACAAGGCAGGGTGCGCGATTTGGCGGGCAACTTCATTACCGACGTGTTGGGGAACGAGGGGTAGCCGCTATAGGTACACAGGGTGCCGCGATCGGTGCGCCATGAGTTGGCATAGCAGTTGGTAAAGTAAACACCTTCGGTAGCCAACTTGTTGAGGTTGGGGGTGATATCCTGGCGACCGCTGAGTTCGGTAAACTCACCGCCGAGACTCTCCATCAGTATCACAATGATGTTAGGGGTTGGGGTGTTCAACAGGGTATCGCTATCTACACTCTCGGTGTTATACAGCTTGTTGATAATCTGTTGGCAGTCCTCGTCGCTCATGTAGTTGTAGCTCTCTACCTCGCCCGTTTTCTCTAGCGAAGCCAGGAAACTGAAAACGGGATTAACAGCCGAGTGGTTGAGGAACTGATTCTGTGAATAGTACACCTGACCGATATTGGTGGTTGATTCGTCTAAGCCACCACGAATACCGATAACTATCAATGGTGCCATGACCAGGAAAGTAACCAGGCTGATGACTGCTGTTTTGAGTGAACTCTTCAGTGGGCTGGTGCCTTTCAGACTGCATAAGGCGTTAGCATAACCCTTATAGATAATTACAGCCGTAACTACTAATGCTACGAATCGCCAGATGAGATAGACGATAGAGACGCTGGCTGTAGCCTCGTTGGGTGTTTCGAGATACTGCAGGCACGAGGCATCGAGCTTGAATGCCCAGAAGGGATAAAGACTGGTGTCGGCCACAAAAGCCAAAGCAAAGGCGATGGCTATCAGGGCGTAATACCCTTTCAGAATGCGGAACAGCCATTGGCCTGTGTACCACATGCTGACGATGGTGGCGAGAAAAGGTACAATAAAGAAATAAAGGGCTGTTGATAAGTCGAGCGACAGTCCGTGCTGTACCACCTGCCACATATCGATAAACACGAACTCGTGTCCCTCTCGGCAGAAAAGCATAAATGCCAACTTGGCCAAGACGAACACAAGAACCGTCCAGAGGTACGTCTTTATCAGATAACTAACTCTGCATTTCATGTAACTTCTTGTAATAACCGTCGATATTCAACAGTTCATCGTGGGTGCCACGTTCTACTATCTTACCCTCGTGCAGTACGCAAATCTCGTCGGCATTCTTAATGGTGCTCAAACGGTGTGCGATGGCTACGGTAGTGCGGGTCTTCATCAGGCGCTCTAAGGCATCCTGCACCAGGCGCTCGCTCTCGGTATCGAGGGCCGAGGTGGCCTCGTCGAGAATCAGGATAGGTGGATTCTTCAGAATGGCACGAGCGATGCTGACACGCTGGCGCTGACCACCTGACAAACGACCACCGCGATCGCCTATATTGGTATCGAAACCGTTCTCGGATGCCATGATGAAATCGTAGGCGTTGGCAATCTTGGCTGCTTCCTCAATCTGCTGCTGGGTGGCGTTATCCACACCGAACGAGATGTTATTGCGGAACGAATCGTTAAAGAGAATAGCCTCCTGATTTACATTACCAATCAGCTGGCGCAGATCGTGAATGCCCAACTCCTTCACGTTGATGCCATCGATGAGCACCTCGCCCTCCTGAACATCATAGTAACGGGGAATGAGATCTACCATCGTAGATTTTCCGCTACCACTCTGACCTACCAAAGCGATGGTCTTGCCCTTGGGGATTACCAGGTTGATATCCTTCAATACCCACTGCTCGCCGTATTTGAACGATACGTGGCGGAACTCTATCTGGTGCTCGAAGTTAGCGATATGCTTGGGGGCTGCTGGCTCCTTAATGGTGTTCTCGGCCATCAGAATCTTATCAACACGTTCCATCGAAGCCAGTCCCTTGGGGATGTTATAACCGGCTTTCGAGAAATCCTTCAATGGGTTGATAATCGAGTAGAGCATCACCATATAATAAATAAAGATAGGACCAGAGAGTGTGTGGTTGTTGAGTACCAATACACCACCGAACCACAACACAATCACAATCATCACGGTACCCAGGAACTCCGACATAGGATGGGCCGACGACTGGCGGATGTTTACACGCATGATGTCGTTGCGATAGGCCGAGTTGATGGTGTCGAAACGCTTGTTCATCTTATCTTCGGCGCAGAAGGCCTTGATGATGCGCAAACCACCTAAGGTTTCCTCGACCTGACTCATGGTATCGCTCCAAAGCGCCTGAGCCTTGACCGATTGGGCTTTGAGCTTTCGACCAACCCAACCCATAAACCAACCCATGATGGGTACGATAACCAGGGTGAACACGGTGAGCTGCCATGAGATAAACAGCAGCATGGTGAAATAGCCTACAATCAGGATGGGGTTCTTGAACAGCATCTCGAGACTCGACATGATAGAGTTCTCAATCTCCTGTACATCGCCGCTCATACGAGCAATGATGTCGCCCTTGCGCTCCTCGCTGAAGAAACCTAATGGCAGGGTGTTTATCTTCTGGTACAACTGGTTGCGGATGTCGCGAACCACACCTGTGCGGATGGGCACGATGGTGGCCGACGACAGGAAGTAAGCACCCGTCTTCAGGAAAGTCATAAAGGCCAGGAAGAGGCCGATGATGAGCAGGGTGGTGGTAGGACCAAGATCGGCAATGAGGCTGTTAACGTAGTAGTTCATGTTGTTCATCAACACCTCCTGCGCATTTGCCCAATCCCATGCCATCAGTGCGGTTGCTGTGTCGCCATCGCCTGTCTTGAAGATAATCTGCAAGATAGGTATCAGGGCTGCAAACGAGAAGACATTCAGGATAACCGATAGGATATTGAACACTACCGATGCCACCAGATATTTTTTGTAAGGAGGTACAAACCGCCTCAGTACGTTCAGGAACTCTTTCATTTATCTATTTGACGATTTACTATTTGACGATTGCTTCGCCCAGAAGCGTGGCGCTGGTGCTACCAGTGATTCTTACGCGAACGGTTTCGCCGATATGGTGAGTACCCTTATCGAAGACTACCATCTTGTTCTGTTCGGTACGACCGCAAAGCTGCTCACGACTGCGCTTTGAGAAGCCCTCAACCAGCACGTCGAACTCCTTGCCCTCGTCCTTCTTGTTCTGGATGGCACTCATCTCGGTCTGTAGCGCGATGAGCTCGTTCAGTCTGCGAATCTTCTCCTCCTCGGGCACATCGTCGGGCAGGTGCTTCGAAGCGTAAGTGCCTGGGCGCTCGGAGTATTTGAACATAAAGGCAGAATCGTAACCCACCTCGCGCATCAGGTCGAGCGACAGCTGGTGGTCTTCCTCTGTCTCGGAGTGATAACCTACAAAGATATCGGTAGAAAGACCGCAATCGGGGATGATACGACGGATGGCATGTACGCGATCCATGTACCACTCGCGGGTGTATTTGCGGTTCATCAACTTCAAGATACGATCGCTACCACTCTGTACAGGCAGGTGGATGTGCTTGCAAACGTTGGGCACTTCGGCAATCACCTTCAGGGTTTCATCGCTCATATCCTTAGGGTGCGAAGTGGTGAAGCGCACACGCATGGTGGGCACCTCTTCGGCCACTCTGCGCAATAGGGTGGGGAAGTCGGTATCCTCGAACTTATACGAGTTTACGTTCTGTCCCAACAGGGTTACCTCCTTAAATCCCTTATCGCGCAGGTCGCGAACCTCACGCAGGATGCTCTCTACATCGCGACTGCGCTCACGACCACGGGTGTAAGGCACAATGCAGTAGTGGCAGAAATTGTTGCAACCACGCATAATACTTACAAAACCGCCAATCTTATGTCCGATGCCGATACGCTGTGGTACCACATCCTTATAAGTCTCGCTGGTAGAGAGTTCGGTATTCATGGCTTTGTGTCCCAGTTCGGCCTGAGCAATCAGGTCGGGCAGCGACAGATAAGCGTCGGGACCTGCCACCAGGTCGGCAAAGTGATTATCAAGCAAATCGCGCTGAGCTCTCTCTGCCATACAACCAAGTACACCAAGAATCATTTTGGGAGCTTCGGGATTGCTCTTCAGTCGGCGGCGACGCTCAGCATCCAGCGCTTCCAAACGGTGATAAATCTTCTGCTCGGCGTTATCTCTAACAGAGCAGGTGTTCAGGAATACAGCATCGGCCTCGTCGATGGTCTCGGTGGTTTCGTAACCAGCCATCTGCATCACCGATGCAACAACTTCAGAATCGGCCACATTCATCTGGCAGCCATACGTTTCAATATATAACTTCTTCATCATGCAAAGTATAAACAGGTTAAATAATAGGTAGCGATATACCGTTAATCTTCTGGAACACATCAAGTGCATACACATCGGTCATACCGCTGATATAATCGATAATCGCCATGATACGCGTTTCAAGGTCGGGCGCATCAATATCATACTGACTCGACACACGACTGATCAGGTGCTTAGAGTAAAAACGCTCGGGATGAACAGCGGCATTGATAAACTTCTCCATCAGCGTCTGGATAATCTGATAACCCGACAGCTCTACATCGAGTACGGGACGACTCTTGTAGATGTGCTGAACCGAGAGCTCGCAACAACGCTTATAGGCATTCTGCGGCAGGTCGCTGATATGATCAATCAAACTGCCTTGGAAATCGCCGCTCAATATCTCGTCCTCGTGCTCAACAAACACGCGTACACACTCATTCTCGAGTTTGCCAATCACGCAGGCTCGCAGATATACAATCTTTTCGTTATTATCATTTACACCTTCCTCAACAATGCGGTTCTGGATACGGGCCTGGGTCTCCTCGTCGAAGAATCCCAACAGCAACTGCATGGTGTCGGCGTGCGAAATAATTTTAAGTTTGTGGGCATCCTCAAGGTCCATAATCTCGTAGCAGATATCGTCGGCTGCCTCAACAAGATACACCAGCGGATGACGGGCATAACGCAAGGGTTCGCCCACTTCTGATTTACAAGGGATGCCTAATTCGTCGGCAATGCGACGGTAATATGTCTTCTCGGAATCAAAGAATCCGAACTTGCCTTTCTTGCCGGCAGCACTCGATGAGAATGGATACTTAACAATGCTAGCAAGTGTAGAATAAGTCATGACAAATCCTCCCGGACGGCGACCTTTGAACTGATGCGTTAACAAACGGAACGCATTGGCGTTACCCTCAAAATGGGTAAGGTCGTTCCAGAAGTTGGCACTTACCTGGCGCTGCAGGTCGTAACCGGCACCTTCGGTAAAGAACGACTGGATGGCTTTCTCGCCGCTATGACCAAAGGGCGGGTTGCCTAAATCGTGTGCCAAGCAGGCGGTGGCTACAATCTGACCAATCTCCTGAAACAGCTGGTCCTTCAGCTCAGGATGCTTCTTGGTAAGTTGGGCAGCCACATCGTTTCCAAGCGACATACCCACGCTGGCCACCTCGAGTGAGTGGGTCAGACGGTTGTGCACAAAGATACTTCCCGGGAGTGGAAATACCTGGGTTTTGTTCTGCAAACGACGGAACGGAGCAGAGAAAATCAAACGGTCGTAATCGCGCTTGAACTCTGTTCGGTCGTCGTGGCGCTCAGGATGACGATGCTCCTGACCGAGACGCTTGTTCGATATCAGTTGTTGCCAATTCATCATAATCAGGGTGCAAAGGTACGAAAAATACGCGCAGTAGCGGCATATTTCGCAGAAATTAACGAAAAAATCAAAAAATTAGTCGCCGAAAGGGTGATTTCTAAGCTAAAAGCACTACCTTTGCACGTGGATTAAAATATTATTTTAAAAGATGCTGAAAATTAAAGTCGTAAACAAAGGTCACCAGCCCTTGCCGCAGTATGCTACTGCGCAGAGTGCCGGTATGGATCTGAGAGCTAATATAGATGAACCCATCACCCTGAAACCGCTGGAGCGCCGACTCATCCCAACAGGCTTGCATATTGCTTTGCCTGTAGGTTATGAGGCACAGGTACGTCCTCGTAGCGGTTTGGCATTAAAGAAGGGTATCACCGTACTGAACACCCCAGGTACTATCGATGCCGACTATCGTGGCGAGATAGGTGTGGTTCTTATCAACCTGTCGAACGAGGACTTTGTTGTTGAGGATGGTGAGCGTATTGCCCAGATGGTGATTGCACGTCACGAGCAGGGTGAGTTCGTATCGGTAGAGGTTCTGGATGAGACCGAACGTGGCGAAGGTGGTTATGGTCATACTGGCGTGAAGTAGAATCATGATGCGAATGAAGAAAATCGGACTGTCGTTATTGTTACTGCTTTCTGTAACCACTGGTTACGGACAGCGTGAGTACGACCAGTTCTTTCTTGAAGCCATGATGCAGCGCCAGAAGGGTAACAACGATGCAGCCTTTGATTTGCTGCGTCATTGTCTGGAGATTAATCCCGATGCCCCCGAGGCGTACTACTTTTTGGCACAGTACTATAACGCCCTGAAGGATGGCGAGAAAAGTCTGGCATATATCCAGAAGGCGGCTGCACTCGATCCGGATAACGCTACCTATATGGAAACATTGGCACAGGCGTACATCCGTCAGCAGGATTATGAAGCTGCCATCCCTGTTGTGGAGAAGATCTATGAGCGCGACAAAGAGCGTGAGGACTTGCTGGAGATGCTGTTCCAACTGTATCAGCAGGTGGGCGATTTCGATTCGGCCGTAGAGGTGCTGAACCGTATCGAAGCCATCGATGGCAAGAGCGAACGCCTGTCGGTAGCCAAGAGCGAGATATATACCCGTCAGGGGAACAAGAAAGCGGCCATTGCCGAGATAAAGGCTTTGGCAGAGAAATTCCCCAACGATGGTAATTATCAGGCTTTGTATGGTGAGACGCTGATGATGAACGGACAGCTGAAAAAGGCACTGAAGGTGTACGACAAGATTCTGAAAGATGAACCTGATAACAATCGTGTGCTGATGTCGCTGCGTACCTATCATCAGGCTTTAGGGCATCGTGAGATAGCCGACTCGCTGACTGAACGTGTGCTGCTGAATCGTAATGCCACCATTGAGGAAAAGATACTGCTGTTGCGACAGGAGATTTCGGCCAGCGAGAATGCGGGCGGCGATAGTACCCGTGTGCTGCAGCTGTTTGATAAGATTCTGAAACAGCCTCAGACCGATGAGCACATGGCTATTCTCTGTGCCTCGTATATGAACGTGAAGAAGATGCCGAAGGATACCATCGCTACGGTGCTGACGAAGGCTTTGCAACTGGCGCCCGATAACTCGTCGGCCCGTTTGCAGTTGATTGGTTATGCCTGGGAGGCTGATGATATGGAGCGCGTGATTGCACTCTGTCAGGATGCCCGACAGTATAATCCCGACGAGATGGCCTTTTATTACTATCAAGGTATCGCCTACTATCGTCGTGACAGTCTTGATGCCGCCCTTTCTACCTTTAAGAATGGTATCGGCGTGATTAAGGAGGACAGTGATCCTGCTATCGTATCCGATTTCTATGCGGTGATGGGCGACATCCTGCATCAGAAGGGCTTGATGAAAGAGGCCTACGAGGCTTATGATAGTTGCTTGCAATGGAAAGATGATAATATGGGC
Source organism: Xylanibacter ruminicola 23 (assembly GCF_000025925.1). NCBI lineage: Bacteria > Pseudomonadati > Bacteroidota > Bacteroidia > Bacteroidales > Prevotellaceae > Xylanibacter > Xylanibacter ruminicola. Next base: position 3,592,547 of record NC_014033.1, read on the forward strand.
TGTTTAAATAACTATGCCTACTTCTTAAGCGAAAGTGGTGAGCAGTTGGCTAAGGCCGAGCAGATGAGTTTTAAAACCGTGAAGGCTGAGCCTAAGAATGCTACCTACTTAGATACCTACGCTTGGATACTGTATATGCTGGGCCGCTACTCTGAGGCCAAGATATATATCGACCAGGCGTTACAGAATCTGGATGAGTCGATCGACAACTCTGTGATTCAGGAACATGCAGAAAAAATAAAACAAAAAGCAAATCAATAATGAAACTGAAAAGTATCGTAAGAATTGCCGTATTGGCATTGCCATTGATGTTTAGTTCATGTGGTATATTCAAGAAATCGAAAGAGGTGAAGCCAATCATTGAACAGCGTCAGACTACCGACTTTGTGAGTCAGGTGCGTGATAACCAGCAAACCAATAAGTTCATCACCTCGAAGGTGAAGTTCTCGGTTGAGGTTGGTCCGCAGAAGATTACACTGACGGGTAATCTGAAAATGCGTCGTGACGATGTAATCCGTTTGCAGCTGATGGCCTTTGGATTTGTTGAGGCCGGACGTCTTGAATTCACCAAGGATTACGTGCTGATTATGGACCGTATCAATAAGCAGTACCTGAAGGCTCCTTACCGCCAGGTAGATTTCCTGCGTAATAGCGGTTTGAACTTCTCGGCTATTCAGGCATTGTTCTGGAACGAGCTTTTCAAGCCCAATCAGGGTAGCGAGGCAGTTGTGCTTGCAAAGAATAACAAGGAGGGCGAAGGCAAGTTTACCACCATTGAGAGTGGCGACGATATGATTATCAATCTCGAAGAGGGAAAGATGGACTACAGTTGGTTGGCCAGCAAGAATACCGCACTGATTCGTATGGCTAACATCCTTTATAAGGACCGCTTTAATGGTAACACCCAGCTTAACTGGGACTATTCCGAATACGATGTGTTTGGACGTAAGATGTTCCCCAAGAAGCATCTCATTACACTTACCACTCCTGATAAGGAAGTGAAGTTGGGTATGACCCTGAATTATCTGGGTAATGATACCGAATGGGATGCACGAACCGAAGTTTCTAACAAGTATCGCGAGGTAACAGTTGACGAGATACTCCGCCGCTTCATGGCTCTATGATGAATAGAGTGTTACGTATGCGATATATCGCGATGGTGCTGATGGCACTCATCACGTTTTCTTCGCCTGCTATTGCACAGCTGGCGAAAAAAAAGTCTGTGCAAAAACGTACGGCTACCACAACTAAGAAGTCGGGCAGCAAGAAATCTACAGGTAAGAAGACAACCACCAAGAGTTCTGCATCCAAGCAGTCGGTAACGGTTAACAGTTTGAAGACCGAGCAGCAGAGGGTGCGTAAGCAGATTGAGGAGCAGCAGCGTAAGTTGAAAGCCAACGAGCGCGATGTGAAGAAACGTTTGCAGAACCTGCTGATTATCAACAATGAGATTGCCGATAAGCGTAAGTCGATTGATACCATCCGTCATGATATCAATCGTCTTGATGGTAATATCCATACGCTGGAGGTACAGCTGGTAACACTCGAGAAGGAACTCGAAGAGCGTAAGCTGCGTTTCATCAAGTCGATGAAATACATGCATCGCAACCGAAATCTGCAGAGTCGCCTGATGTTTGTGTTCAGTGCTAAGAACCTGTCGCAGATGTACCGACGACTGCGTTTTGTGCGTGAATATGCGGCCTATCAGCAGAATCAGGCCGAAGCGGTGAAGTCGATGAAGGATCAGGTGACTGAGGCGCATAGCGAACTCACCGACACCAAGCGACAGAAGAGCGACTTGTTGGTGAGAGGCGAACGGGAGCGCCGTTCGCTCGAAGGCAAACAGGAAGAGCAGCAGAAGATGGTGTCATCTCTGCAGAAACAGCAGAAAACCATTCAGGGCATCATCGAAAAACAGAAAAAGCGCGATGCTGAGTTGAATGCACAGATCGACCGACTGATTGCTCAGGAGATAGCCCGTGCGAAGGCGCGTGCCGAAGCCGAAGCCCGGCGCAAAGCTGCCGAGGCCGAAGCAAAACGTAAGGCTGAGGAACTGGCCCGCAAACAGGCTGCAGCCGAAGCGGCTCGTAAGGAGAACGAGCGACGTATTGCTGAGGCTAAGGCTCGCGAGGAGAAAGCCAAGGCCGAAGCCCGTGCGGCTGCTGCCCGTAAGAATGCCGAAGAGAAAGCGGCTGCCGAGCGTGCTGCTGCTGAGGCTGAGCGTGCCCGATTGGCAGCTGAGCGAAAGGCGGCTGCCGATGCGAAAGCACACGAGAAGGAGGTGGCCGAAGCCCGTAAATCAGAGGCTGCAGTTTATACTGTTTCGTCCGAAGACCGTATGCTGAGTGGTAACTTTGAGAGCAATCGCGGTAGATTGCCTATGCCTATTGCTGGCGGCTATCGTATTGTGAACCACTTTGGTACCAACCACGTAACAGATGTGAAGGGACATGTAACACTCGATAAGAAAGGTATCGATATCAAGGGTCAGCCTGGTGCTGCAGTTCGTTGTGTGTTCGATGGCGAGGTGAGTGCTGTATTCAGCTATGCTGGCACCACAGTAGTCATCGTGCGTCATGGTAGCTACCTGTCGGTTTATTGCGACTTGGCTTCGGTTAACGTGAGTCGAGGACAAAAAGTAAGCACCCGACAGACACTTGGTCGTGTGGGTGCTGAGGGTTTGATGCAGTTCCAGTTGCGCAAAGGCAGCGCTAAACTGAACCCTGAGGGCTGGTTGGCGCGATAGGGTCGACACGCTGAGTGTCAACTCTGGCCACACGGCCAGATAGGCACTTATAGTGTCAATCCGTCCAACAATCCTATATAGGTATCGATGGCATGTTCCATCTCCGAAATCTTTATGAACTCATTGGCTGAGTGCGAGCGACTTGATTCGCCTGGTCCCAGCTTAAATGATGGGAATGGCATCAGCGCCTGATCGCTCAGTGTGGGCGAACCGAATGGCTGCATGCCTCTGTCGATACATCTCTTAATGAGCGGATGCTCGGGTGAGATGGCCGATGAGTGCAGGCGGAACGAACGGGCACGCAACTCGCACTTGGTCATCTTCTTGCACAGGAAGTTAAACAGATATTCGTTCTGATAGAACTCGTTGGTGCGTACATCAATAACAAAATGCAGTGTATCAGGCACTACGTTATGCTGGGTACCGCCTTCAACTACGGTCACCGTCATCTTTGTGGGGCCTAAGAGCGGACTTACCTTGCGGAATTTATAATCGCGAAGCCAAACCAGATCGTCGAGTGCTTCGTAGATAGCATTTATGCCTTCGTTACGGGCAGCATGGCCCGATTTGCCGTGAGCATAACCATCAATTACCATCAGTCCTTTTTCTGCAATGGCGGGTTGCATGCCTGTAGGCTCACCCACAATGGCTACGTCAATCTTGGGCAACAAAGGCAGCACGCGACTCAGTCCGTTCTGTCCCGATATCTCTTCTTCGGCCGAAGCTACCCACAACAGATTATAGTTGCGAGGACGATACAGCATGATGCGATAGGCTTGCAATAACGAAACCAGTCCGCCGCCACAGTCGTTTGAGCCCAGACCATATATCACGTCGTATTCCTGATCTGGTGAAAATGGATCGCGTGTCCACGAGCTAACGGGTTTTACGGTGTCGATATGGGCGTTGAGCATCACGGTAGGTCGATTGTTGTCCCAATCAGGACAGCCCACCCAGAGGTTGTTACCCTCGCGACCGAATGGTAGATTCCACATGTTCAGGAAATCAGCCAGTTTATCGGCAGCTCTCGTCTCGTCTCTACTAACCGAAGGAATGGCAATCAGCTCCTTCAGCAAGGCTACGGCGTCGTAAAGATAGTTTTTGTTTTCCATATTTTATTTGGTTTTTGCTTTTGATACACATACGGATAGTAGCATCGATAATACCAAAACACCGAAGATGATGGCCAACGAAAGTGTGGTGGGTACTTCGATGTGTGGCATGTCGATATTTAATCCTATCATCTCGCCGAATGCGTTCACGTACTCGTTCATGGCTAATAGCATCTTTACGCCTACAAAGCTCAGGATGATACCTAAGCCATATTTAAGATAGGTGAAGTATTTGGCTACTGCTGCCAGCGCAAAGTATAGGGCACGCAGACCCAGAATGGCGAAGATATTGGAGGTGAGCACGATAAACGGATCGCGGCTCACTGAGAATACGGCAGGGATTGAATCAACGGCAAAGGCCACATCGGTTGTCTCGATTACCAATAAGGCAATAAACAATGGAGTTGCTAATCGCTTACCGTTCTCGATGATAAAGAACTTTCCCTCGTGCATCTGGTCGGTCACAGGGAAGAATTTCTTGAATATCTTTACGAAGAAATTGTTCGAGGGGTCGACCTGCTCGTCGTTATGTCCGAACATCTTGATGCCCGTATAAATCAGGAATAATCCAAACAATCCTAATATCCATTCAAACTGGGCAATCATCGCTGTACCTGCAAAAATAAAGATACTGCGCAGTACTAAAGCACCAAAAATACCCCAGAACAATACCTCGTGCTGGTATTTTCGCTGTACGCCGAAGAACGAGAAAAGCATCAGGAATACAAACAGATTATCCATCGATAAGGATTTCTCAATCAGATAACCTGCCAAGAACTCCATTGCTTTCTCATGAGAGTTAACAGGATATAACAGATAGATGCCACCGCAGAAAACAAGCGATACACCAATCCATACGGCTGTCATCTTCAGAGCTTCGGATACGCTCACTTCATGTTGACCTTTCTTACCGAACGATTTCAGGTCGATCAGCAACATAATGAATACCAGTATGTAGAACAAAATCCACGCCCAGATGGGGATATTTACCATTTCCATTCTTTCTTTATTCTTTGATTACGGCGACAAAGTTACGAAATAATTCTTATATTCCCAAAAATAGTTGTATTTTTGTACCTTGGTATGCAAAGTCGATTATTCGATAAATGTCCCGTAGCGGCTTTAACGGTGAGTATGATTCTTGGCATTATCATCGCTCACTACGTGTCGCTTCCCATCACCATATTACCTGTGCTGGCTGGTATGGTGGTTGTGGCTTTGCTGCTTTATAAGTTTGCCAATGCGCAGTCGGTAGCTATTCTGGTATGTTGCCTGTTGCTGGGGATGTGTGTGATGCAGCACCATCAGCAAACCACCAATCAACCGCAAACCGAAACCCGATTAGATCGTTCCAGAAACTTTTTCCTTCAGCAACGCGAGCAGTTGTTGCAGCGTTTTAATGATAGTGGGCTTGATGGCGATGCTTATGCGGTGGTGGCAGCCATGTCGTTAGGCGATAAGTCGGCTTTGACTCGAGATGTGAAAAGTGCATATTCTGTCAGCGGTGCCTCGCATGTGTTGGCTCTCAGTGGTCTGCACCTTGGTATTATCTATATGCTGTTGTCGTTGTTCCTGCCACGAAGACGGTGGCCGGCTTTGTCGCAGTTGTTGATGATCCTGGTGGTATGGGCGTTTGTGCTGCTGGTTGGTATGCCTGTTAGTGCTGTACGCTCGGCCGTCATGCTTACCATCTATGGCGTTTTGTCGATTGGGCGTCGTAATAAGATGTCGGTCAACGTTCTGGCTTTTACAGCTTTTTTGATGTTGATGTGGAATCCTGCCTGGCTGTTTGATGTGGGATTTCAGATGTCGTTTATGGCCGTATGGGCTATCCTGCTGTTTGTGCCCTTGTTTACCAGCGTGTTTTCCGACCAGTATTATATGGAGCACCCCTGGGTGGCAAAGGTTTGGGGCATGGTGGCTGTCTCTATTGCGGCTCAGTTGGGTGTGGCACCATTAATCGCCTATTACTTCGGACAGTTCTCTACCTGTTTTCTGCTTACCAACTTCCTGGTGGTGCCTGCGGCATTCATTATTCTATGTCTGTCGATAGCCGTTCTGTTGTTTCCGCCCCTCGCGTACCTATTATTATATATAGTGAATGGGTTGAATGCGTCGTTGAATACCATCGCCACCTTTCCGGGCGCCAGTATCGGTAACTTGCATCCAACCATCCTTCAGGTTGTGCTTATCTATGTGTTGATTGTTTGTTGCTATCTGCTTATAGAAAGAATAAAACCAATAATGGGATGGACACCATGGAGATGAGGGTGGTAATAAATGTTACCTCGGTTATCATCGTGGTATCTTTGCCGTATTTTAAGCACAGAATAGTACCGTAAGTAGCCACAGGCATGGCAATTACTACCGTATTGATGTTTACTACAAACTGCGAGAAGCCTAAAAGCGTGCACAGATAGTAGATGCCGATGGGCAGTATGGCCAGTCGGAAAAGTGTGGTAGCATAAACGCTGGTGTTACCTAACAGCGATTTGATGGGGAGGTTCGACATCGATGAACCGATAATCAGCAGCGCGGCAGGTACGGTGATGTTACCAATCATGGTGAGTGGTGCGCTGATGGCTTCGGGGATATTATCGATGCGCAATGCTACTATCAGCATGGTCAGGTAGCAGGCCAACATCGGGGTAGAGTAGAGCACCTTTTTTTCAAAACGGCTTTCCTCTACTTCATTTTTACCTGTTATCAGGATAGTACCTACAGTAAACACTGCAAATGTATTTACAACATTCAGCACAGCAGCATAGAAAACGGCCTCGTGTCCGAATATCGATGCCACCACAGGGTAGCCCATAAAGCCCACGTTACCAAACATCAGAGCAAAACCGATAGCGCCTTCGTCGTCTTTCTTCTTGGTAAGGTAGCGTGGCAACAGAAAGGCGATACCTGTAAGCACCGCATAGGTAATCACGCTGATGAGTAATAACGGTAGAATATACTCACGGTCAGGCAGTTCGCCTGTCATAGCCGACGACAGAATCAGCGCCGGACAGGTCATATTAATTACCAACCTCGACAGCTGTCTGTCAAAGTCGCCTCCCAAATATCCCAATTTGCCTGCCCCGTATCCCACGAGCACAATGGCAAACAAAGTCATCATCACTACAAACATAGAGTAAAGGCATTAAAAAAGCCCCAGTGAGTGGGGCTTTTTGTTTACATATATCCTAACCACCGCAATATATCATTGAGGTTCGCGAATACCATCAGGAGTATCAGCAGACCGAAACCGAAGTATTCGGCACGGATCATGAAGGTCTCTGAAGGCTTTCTGCGGGTAATCATCTCATAAATCAGGAACAGTACATGTCCACCATCCAAGGCTGGGATGGGCAGAATGTTCATGAAGGCGAGGATGATTGAGAGGAAGGCGGTCATCTTCCAGAACAGATACCAATCCCACATGGGAGGGAACAGACTGCCGATAGCGCCGAAACCACCAATCGACTTCGCACCGTCGGCTGTGAACACATACTTCATGTCGCCCACATAACCCTTCAGCACGTTGATGCCGTATGCTATTCCGGCAGGGAAACTCTCAAAGAAACCATATTCCTTGGTGACGGGCTGGTAGATGCCAGCGATGGTCTGCACCATGAAACCGAGTTTCAAATCAGGAGTCAAGGTGATGGTGGCTGTATCCTGTACCTCGTTACGTGCATAAACGATGGTGGCTGTGCGCACCTTCAGGCTGTCGGCCTGAGTCTTGGCGGCTGTCATCATATCCTCGAGTACACCCAGCTGGTCGGTAAACTCATTGTAGCTGTCAACAGGCTTGCCGTTGATACCTACAATCTTATCGCCTTTCTGCAATCCCATCTTGGCGGCAGGTGTATTCTCCATTACACTGTCTATCACAGCAGGAATCAGTGGACGAACGAACGATGGCTCTGCCTTAAGCATACCTAACAGGTTGATGTCGCCAGGCAACTTGATACTCATGGCTTTACCATCACGAATAATGTCGGCACGGGTAGCCTCGCTCAGGGCGCGGTACATATCTGCGCTGAAGTCCTTGAACTCACCGTTCTCGGTACCTACCAGGATATCACCATCCTTAAAACCATACTGCTTAGCCTCGGTGTTGAACTTCATACCCAAGGTCATGTTCTTGGTGGGGATATAGGTGTCGCCCCAGTAGAACAGAATCATTGAGTAGATGAACAGGGCCAGCAGGAAGTTTACCAATACACCGCCAATCATCACCAGCAGGCGCTGCCATGCTGGTTTCGAGCGGAACTCCCATGGCTGCATGGGCTGTTTCATCTGTTCGGTATCAAAACTCTCGTCGATCATACCGGCAATCTTACAGTAGCCGCCCAATGGCAACCAACCTACACCATACTGTGTGTCGCTGTTCTTAGGCTTGATCTTAAACAGACTGCCGTCCCATTTCCAAATGCTGGGATCGAAGAAGAGATAGAACTTCTCTACGCGGATGCCAAAAAGCTTGGCAAAGAAGAAGTGGCCACCCTCGTGGAGCAGCACTAGCAGGCCAATGGCCAGCATGAATTGCAAAAGTCTAATTAAAAAGATATCCATTGTTGATTATTTATTCATGAGTTCTGTAGCGATACGACGGGCTTCGGCATCGGTAGCGATGTAGGTGTCGTAGCTGGGGTTCTTATCGAAGGTTGCACGCTGCATGGTCTCGGCAATGATGTCGCCCATCTGCAGGAATCCGCACTTATCCTCCAGGAATCCACGGTTCACAATCTCGTTAGCAGCATTCACGATACATGGCATGTTACCGCCCTTGTCGATAGCTTCGAACGCCAAAGCTAAGCAACGGAACTTCTCCAAGTCGGGTTCGAAGAACTCCAGGTGCTGGGCCTTGAACAGGTCGAGGCGCTCGCCACTCAGGTGCAAACGCTGTGGGAACGAGAAGGCATACTGGATAGGCAGACGCATATCGGGTACACCCAGTTGGGCTTTTACACTACCATCCTGGAACTGAACGGCGCTGTGAACAATACTCTGTGGGTGAACCAAAACCTGAATCTGCTTAGCGTCCACACCAAACAGCCACTTGGCCTCGATGACCTCGAAGCCCTTGTTCATCATCGAAGCTGAATCGATGGTGATCTTAGCACCCATGTCCCATGTTGGATGGCGCAGGGCATCAGCCTTAGTTACGTGAGCAATCTCTTCCATCGACTTCAAGCGGAAAGGACCACCAGATGCTGTGAGCAGAATCTTTTCGATGGGATTCTGATCCTCGCCAACCAAACTCTGGAAGATAGCTGAGTGCTCGCTGTCGACAGGCAGGATGGGGGTATGGTACTGCTGGGCCAGCTGCAGAATCAGCTCACCGGCAACTACCAGTGTCTCCTTATTTGCCAAGCAGATGGTCTTACCTGCCTTGATGGCATGGATGGTGGGATTCAATCCCGAGAAACCTACCATCGCTGTGAGTACCATGTTGATGGGACCGGCTTCTACAATCTCGTTCAGTGCCTGGGCACCGGCATATACTTTTACGTCGGGCATGTCGCTCATCAGGCTCTTCAGCTCGTCGTAACGTGCCTCGTTGGCAATCACGATGGCGGCGGGCTTGAACTTATGAGCTTGCTCGGCCAGCAACTCTACCTTATTATTAGCAGTCAAACAATAGACCTCGTACAGGTCGCTATGTTCCTCGATAACCTCGAGTGCTTGTGTTCCTATCGACCCCGTAGAGCCGAGAATGGCTATTTGTTTCTTCATAACTCTAAAATGCCTTCAGGCAGTTTTACTATTATTTGTTGTTTCTTTGTATCTACATTGGTAATCAGCTCTTCTGAAGCAGGAATCAGTTTACCGTCTTCCAGTTCGAAGAGGATATTGATGGTGGTGTCATCCACCGAGGCAATTTTACCTGCGGCCTTACCGGTGTTGGAATCGATGAGCTCAAAGCCCACAATGGCTGCCCACGAAAGCTGCTCATCATCGTCTTCTGCCATCTCACGGGGAAAGTAAACCTCGCAACCGGTTAGTTCTCTGGCACGCTCCTGGGTGTCGATACCCTCAAACTTCATCAGGGCATTGTCGTCGGTCTTAAAACGGTACTCCTCAATAAAGAAAGGTACCAGGATACCATCCATATCAAGTATCAGGTAGTCGGCATCTGTGCGGTCGAACACGTCGTCGTCGAAGAGAAAACTAATCTCTCCTTTCACGCCGTGCGCTTTACCTAACTTACCTATCTTATATACGTCCTCGCGTTTTATCATATCTCTAACCTCTAACAATATTCGCGCCCAGAGCATTCAAACGGGCTTCGATATTCTCGTAGCCGCGGTCAATCTGCTCGATGTTGTCGATACGGCTGGTTCCTTTAGCGCTCATGGCTGCAATCAGCAGAGCGATACCAGCACGGATATCAGGACTCGACATGCGACCGCCGCGCAGGGTAATCTTTCTGTCGTGACCAACCACTACGGCACGGTGTGGGTCGCAAAGAATAATCTGGGCACCCATGTCAATCAACTTATCCACGAAGAACAGTCTGCTTTCAAACATCTTCTGGTGGAACAGCACGCTACCGCGAGCCTGGGTGGCAACCACAATCAGTACCGATAGCAGGTCGGGGGTCAAGCCGGGCCAAGGGGCGTCGGCCAGCGTCATGATAGTACCATCCATAAATGATTGTATCTCGTAGTGATCCTGGCGAGGTATCCACAGGTCGTCGCCTTCAACCTTGATTTCTACACCTAACCTACGGAAAGCATCGGGGATGATTCCTAAGTTCTCGACACTTACATCTTTGATGCGAACGCCATTACCGCACATTGCTGCCATACCAATAAACGAGCCTACCTCGATCATATCGGGCAGGATCAGGTGGTCGGTGCCATGCAAACTGTCAACACCCTCGATGGTGAGCAGGTTCGATGCAATACCGCTGATGCGGGCACCCATACTGTTCAGCATCTTACAGAGCTGTTGCAGATAGGGTTCACAAGCTGCATTGTAAATGGTGGTGGTACCTTTGGCAAAAACGGCGGCCATGATGATGTTGGCTGTACCTGTTACCGATGCCTCGTCGAGCAACATATAGGTACCCTTCAGCTGTTTGGCCGAAATCTCATACACATCGCGACCTTCCACACGGTTGAAGGTGGCGCCGAGTTTCTCGAATCCTAAGAAGTGGGTGTCCAAACGGCGACGACCAATCTTATCGCCACCAGGTTTGGTGATAACGGCTTTACCCATGCGGGCCAAAAGCGGACCAATCATCATCACGCTGCCACGCAGTGCAGCACACTTCTTCACAAACTCGTCGCTCTGCAAGTAATCCAGGTTCAGCTCGTCGGCTTTAAAGGTATAGGTGTTTTCTTCCTTTTTCGATACCTTCACACCAATATCACGCAGCAGCTGGATGAGGTTGTTCACATCGCGAATGTTCGGGATGTTACGGATAATCACCTCCTCCTCTGTCAACAATGTGGCACAGATTACCTGCAGGGCCTCGTTCTTAGCACCCTGTGGTGTGATAGTTCCTTGCAGCAGATGGCCGCCTTCAATGATAAATGATGCCATATAGGTTACTTCTTTTTCTTCTTTTTCTCATCAGTCTGAGCCACTTTCTCAAATCTGAAAGCGTTCAGGTCAATCTGGATGGCGCCGTCGGTAAAGCGAGCCAGGTCGCTGGCCACGCGCTCATCGTCCATCGAGCCGTGTCCGAACTGAGCCAGATCGCGCTTCATCTGGTTGGCTGTATATCTTACCAACGCATCGCGCTCCTCGCCATCGGGCATAGTCTTCAGCTTTTTAAACAGCTCCTCTACCAATCTGCCGTAGTGGCGCAGTCGTACGCTCTCCTTGGGTAGTTTCATGGGCTGGGGCTTCGATAGAATCTTGTCGGCTTCGCTGATATCATAAGGCCAGTCGATCTCCAGCTCTCTGTGACTCATCAGGTACAGATGGTTCCAGAGTGTCTGCTCGTAGTCATCGTTCTCTTTCAGCTGTGGGTTCTTAGTCTCCATCAGCTTCACGATGGTCTGGGCACACTGCAGGCGCTCCTCTCTGTTGGGCAGCTCGCAAGCCAACTCAATCATCTTCTGGATCTCACGTCCGTATTCCGACATCACCAGCTTCTCGCGCTGGGTGTTGTAATCTAATCCTTTTATATCCATAAACTCTTCACTATTCACTTATCACTATTCACTAAAGAAGTTTCTTGGGAAGTTTGGCCACAAAGTCCTTCAGATAGTAAGGCACAAAGTAAGCTACATCCTCAGTCTGGTTGTTCAACAATCGTTTCTCGGCCAGGGGCTGCATCCATTTGGCCAGTGGCTCTATGCCCTCAATCAGGTGGGCGTTGGGATGATTGATGGTCTCCATGCACTTCTTGGCACCGTTACCGAAGAAGTACACAGGGTGCTTATCCAGATACTCTTTGTAAGTCTCGGCCGTTACTACATCGGCGCCAATCTCACGAACAGGTTTCAAGGCGCGATCGTAGATACCGGCATACACCTCCATGCGTCGGGCATCGAGCATGGGGCAGAGCAGGGCATCTTCTTCAGGAATCTCTCTTAATAATACAGGTACGCACAGCAGCTCCAGTGTTGGAACAGCTATCAGCTTCAGGTTGCGACCGTAGCAGATACCCTTAGCCATCGATACGCCAATACGCAGTCCAGTGTACGAACCAGGACCGCAACTTACAGCCACCGCATCAAAAGGGATGGCGTGATTATCGGTAAACGAGAGTGCCTCGTCAACCATGGTACCTAAACTTTCTGCGTGGTTAGGTCCGCTATGATCTTCTTGCTGGAAGATAACATGCGAATCCTCCGAAACAGCAACGGAACAAACATCCGTACTGGTTTCAATATGTAATATCGTCGACATACTTTTTAATTAACCTATACTAATAAAGTGCAAAGGTACGCAAATTTTTCCCAATCACCATCGTTTTATCAGAAATTAACGTGTGAGTTAATTCAAAAAGGGCAATGAATTAATTCACGAGGGGTTTTGAATTAACTCACGGTTTTTGTGCTAAGTGTCGTCGGCTCTATATAATATATAATAATGTGAAGCCGTTTTTGTGATTGATATCCATCAAGAGCAACCAAAAAAATGCATGAAAAATGAAAATTTCTCTCGAAAAGTTTTGGTAGTTTCAAAAAAAGCCGTACCTTTGCACCCGCAAATCAGGAACACCACCTGACAAGCACTGAAAGAAAGAGTTCTTTGAAAGATTTACATAGACAGAAGTAGTACAAGAAGCAAGAGCAGAAATGCTCTTGGGTAAATGAACAAACCGTTTCAATTTCGTGAATTTGGATAGTTGTTCTGAGACAGATATAATTCTTATTTATTAAGAATAAACAAACAAATTTTTTACAGTGAAGAGTTTGATCCTGGCTCAGGATGAACGCTAGCTACAGGCTTAACACATGCAAGTCGAGGGGCAGCATGATCGAAGCTTGCTTTGATTGATGGCGACCGGCGCACGGGTGAGTAACGCGTATCCAACCTTCCCTATAGTAGAGAATAGCCCGGCGAAAGTCGGATTAATGCTCTATGTTGTATTTAGAGGACATCTGAAGAATACCAAAGGTTTACCGCTATAGGATGGGGATGCGTCTGATTAGGTAGTAGGCGGGGTAACGGCCCACCTAGCCGACGATCAGTAGGGGTTCTGAGAGGAAGGTCCCCCACATTGGAACTGAGACACGGTCCAAACTCCTACGGGAGGCAGCAGTGAGGAATATTGGTCAATGGACGGAAGTCTGAACCAGCCAAGTAGCGTGCAGGATGACGGCCCTATGGGTTGTAAACTGCTTTTATATAGGGATAAAGTCGGGGACGTGTCCCCGTTTGTAGGTACTATATGAATAAGGACCGGCTAATTCCGTGCCAGCAGCCGCGGTAATACGGAAGGTCCAGGCGTTATCCGGATTTATTGGGTTTAAAGGGAGCGCAGGCTGATGATTAAGCGTGACGTGAAATGTAGCCGCTCAACGGCTGAACTGCGTCGCGAACTGGTTATCTTGAGTGAGTTCGATGTTGGCGGAATTCGTGGTGTAGCGGTGAAATGCTTAGATATCACGAAGAACTCCGATTGCGAAGGCAGCCAACAAGGCCTTTACTGACGCTAAAGCTCGAAGGTGCGGGTATCGAACAGGATTAGATACCCTGGTAGTCCGCACGGTAAACGATGGATGCCCGCTGTTTGCGATATACTGTGAGCGGCCAAGAGAAATCGTTAAGCATCCCACCTGGGGAGTACGCCGGCAACGGTGAAACTCAAAGGAATTGACGGGGGCCCGCACAAGCGGAGGAACATGTGGTTTAATTCGATGATACGCGAGGAACCTTACCCGGGCTTGAACTGCCAGCGAACGATTCAGAGATGATGAGGTCCTTCGGGACGCTGGTGGAGGTGCTGCATGGTTGTCGTCAGCTCGTGCCGTGAGGTGTCGGCTTAAGTGCCATAACGAGCGCAACCCTTTTCTTTAGTTGCCATCAGGTAATGCTGGGCACTCTGGAGATACTGCCACCGTAAGGTGTGAGGAAGGTGGGGATGACGTCAAATCAGCACGGCCCTTACGTCCGGGGCTACACACGTGTTACAATGGGGGGTACAGAGAGTCGGATATACGCAAGTATGTTCTAATCCTTAAAGCCTTCCTCAGTTCGGATTGGGGTCTGCAACCCGACCCCATGAAGCTGGATTCGCTAGTAATCGCGCATCAGCCATGGCGCGGTGAATACGTTCCCGGGCCTTGTACACACCGCCCGTCAAGCCATGAAAGCCGGGGGCGCTTGAAGTCCGTGACCGCAAGGATCGGCCTAGAGCGAAACTGGTAATTGGGGCTAAGTCGTAACAAGGTAGCCGTACCGGAAGGTGCGGCTGGAACACCTCCTTTCTGGAGAATCCTGAAAGAGGTTCTTGACGCAGCTCGGCGCAAGCCAAGCAAATCAAGGAACACCTCCTTTCTGGAGAGAACACTATTTCAAAAGGTTTGATTTCAAACCCAGTGCTTCTTTACTACCAATGTTTATTAATATAAGAGAAGTATGAGGCTGGGCAGAGGAACCCCCTCTGACCAAAATAGAGTCCTATAGCTCAGTTGGTTAGAGCGCCACACTGATAATGTGGAGGTCGGCAGTTCAAGTCTGCCTGGGACTACTCAAGGTAATTGTCAATTATCAATTTTCAATTATCAATTCTCGTTATGGGGGATTAGCTCAGTTGGCTAGAGCGCTTGCATGGCATGCAAGAGGTCATCGGTTCGACCCCGATATTCTCCACTAAGTACAGACAACCTCTGAAATTTAATGTTTCATGTTTAATGTTTAATGTACAACGATCTTTGACATGTTGATACACAAGAAACTGTAAGTAAAAGACTTTGTTTTTAGAAACTGAGTAGATTTTTTCTAAAATCTCAATTACAGCTGATAGTATGAGCTACTTCACATTAATATTTAATCTTTAATGTTTAATGTTTAATGTAAGTAAATAGGCGAAAGAAAGTTAGGGCGTCTGGTGGATGCCTTGGCTCTCGGAGGCGATGAAGGACGTGATAAGCTGCGATAAGCCTCGGGTAGATGCAAATAATCTTTGATCCGAGGATTTCCGAATGGGACAACCCAGCTGGCTGAAGGCCAGTTATCACTACCTAAGTAGTGAGGCAAACGCAGGGAACTGAAACATCTTAGTACCTGTAGGAAGAGAAAATAAACTAATGATTCCCCCAGTAGTGGCGAGCGACCGGGGAATAGCCCAAACCGCATGTGTAGCAATGCATATACGGGGTTGTAGGACCACGCCGTAGTACTTGAATCGTGAGGAGAATCTTCTGGAAAGTTGATCCACAGAGGGTGAAAGGCCCGTAACCGAAGCGAGACGAGACTTAGTGGTATCCTGAGTAACGCGGAGCACGAGGAATTCTGCGCGAATCTGCCGGGACCATCCGGTAAGGCTAAATACTCCCGAGAGACCGATAGCGTACCAGTACCGTGAGGGAAAGGTGAAAAGCACCCCGAGTAGGGGAGTGAAATAGTACCTGAAACCAGACGCCTACAAGCGGTCGGAGCTAGTTTAACTAGTGACGGCGTGCCTTTTGCATAATGATCCTACGAGTTACCATCACCAGCAAGGTTAAGTATTTAAGATACGTAAGCCGCAGTGAAAGCGAGCCTGAACAGGGCGTCAAGTTGGTGGGGGTAGACGCGAAACCGAGTGATCTACACATGGTCAGGATGAAGTCCCGGTAACACGGGATGGAGGTCCGCACCGATAAGCGTTGAAAAGCTTCCGGATGAACTGTGTGTAGGAGTGAAAGGCCAATCAAACTCGGAGATAGCTCGTACTCCCCGAAAGGCATTTAGGTGCCGCGTCGGATGGTCACCGTGAGAGGTAGAGCGACCGATAGGTCAAGAGGGCTTCACCGCCTATCGAGACCTGACGAACTCCGAATGCTCACGGTCTGCAGTCCGGCAGTAAGGGCATGGGTGCTAAGGTCCGTGCCCGAGAGGAGAAGAATCCAGACCGCCGTCTAAGGTCCCGGAATCCTGTCTGAGTTAGTCTAACGAAGTCTGGTCTCGATGACAGCTAGGATGTTGGCTTGGAAGCAGCCATTCATTCAAAGAGTGCGTAACAGCTCACTAGTCGAGAGACCGGGCGTGGATAATAATCGGGTATAAGACAGGTACCGAAGGCGCGGGATAGCATTAAAAAGTATCGGTAGGGGAGCATTCTTGCGGCGCTGAAGCCAGTGGATGACTGCTGGTGGAGCTTCAAGAAAAGCAAATGTAGGAATAAGTAACGATAAGGGGGATGAGATTTCCCCCCGCCGAAAGACTAAGGTTTCCCGGGCGATGTCAATCACCCCGGGGTAAGTCGGGTCCTAAGCATAAGCCGAACGGCGAGGGCGATGGCTGACACGGTTAATATTCCGTGACTTCCATAATGGGCGATTTGTGGTGACGGAGCAGTGACACTGCCGCGCGGCGACGGATGTCCGCGTTGAAGGATGTAGGCGTTGAGGAAGGCAGGCAAATCCACCTTCCGAGCTGAACTCTGACAGTACAGGATCCTCTTCGGAGGAACTTGATAGCGCAGGTAATCAGACTCCCGAGAAAAACCGCTAAGCTTAACCATTATGGAACCCGTACCGCAAACGGACACACGTAGTCGGGTAGAATATACTAAGGCGTTGAGAGATTCGCGGTTAAGGAACTAGGCAAACTGACCCTGTAACTTCGGGATAAAGGGTCCTCCAGTAATGGAGGCGCAGAGAATAGGTCCAGGCAACTGTTTAACAAAAACACAGGGCTGTGCAAACTCGAAGGATGAAGTATACAGCCTGACACCTGCCCGGTGCTGGAAGGTTAAGAGGAGATGTCAGTCGCAAGATGAAGCATTGAATTGAAGCCCCAGTAAACGGCGGCCGTAACTATAACGGTCCTAAGGTAGCGAAATTCCTTGTCGGGTAAGTTCCGACCTGCACGAATGGTGTAATGATCCGGACGCTGTCTCAACCGCGAGCTCAGTGAAATTGTAGTATCGGTGAAGATGCCGATTACCCGCGATGGGACGAAAAGACCCCGTGAACCTTTACTACAGCTTAGCACTGACCTTGGTCATCGGATGTGTAGGATAGGCCGGAGGCTTTGAAGCGGGCGCGCCAGCGTTCGTGGAGCCATCCTTGAAATACGGCCCTTCTGCTGCCTGAGGTCTAACTTGCGATGCAAGGACACTGTTTGGTGGGTAGTTTGACTGGGGTGGTCGCCTCCAAAAGCGTAACGGAGGCTTCCAAAGGTGCCCTCGGGCCGATTGGTAACCGGCCTAATAGAGTGCAATGGCATAAGGGCGCTTGACTGGGAGGCAGACATGCCGAGCAGGTAGGAAACTAGGGCATAGTGATCCGGCGGATCCGTATGGAAGGTCCGTCGCTCAAAGGATAAAAGGTACTCCGGGGATAACAGGCTGATCCCCCCCAAGAGCTCATATCGACGGGGTGGTTTGGCACCTCGATGTCGGCTCGTCACATCCTGGGGCTGGAGAAGGTCCCAAGGGTTGGGCTGTTCGCCCATTAAAGTGGCACGCGAGCTGGGTTCAGAACGTCGTGAGACAGTTCGGTCTCTATCTATCGTGGGCGCAGGAGTCTTGCGTGGTGCTGACACTAGTACGAGAGGACCGTGTTGGACAGACCTCCGGTTTACCGGTTGTACCGCCAGGTGCACCGCCGGGTATCCGAGTCTGGATTGGATAAGCGCTGAAAGCATCTAAGTGCGAAGCCAGCCGCAAGATGAGGACTCCATTGAGGGTCGTCATAGACGATGACGTTGATAGGGTGCAGGTGTAAAGACGGTGACGTCAAAGCCGAGCACTACTAATTGCCCGAAATCTTTCGCTTCATGCTGATATTATCAGATGTAGTTGTTTCCAAGAGCAATCTTGAACTACGTTTCTTGTGTCGACAATGTCAATAACCTATATTAGGTGGTTATTGCAGTGGGGTCCCACCTCTTCCCATTCCGAACAGAGAAGTTAAGCCCACCTGCGCCGATGGTACTGCAATGCAATGCGGGAGAGTAGGAAGCCGCCGTCTTTTTTAAAGAAGAGCCTCGAGAATACAATATTCTCGGGGCTTTTTCGTTTATATATATGTATGCAATGGACAGACAGAATTAGACAAACCAAAATACTCCTGGTAATAGCAGCTGTAATTATAGCTGTTACCTCTTTGTTGATATCGCATTTTCTGGTAAAAGACCTCTCTAACGAAGAGCGAAAGAAGATGGAAGTATGGGCGCAGGCACTTCATGCCTTGAACCATGCCGATGAGAATACCGACCTTTCATTGGTTCTTGACGTAATGCAAGGTAACACGACCATTCCTGTGATTGTGTTGAACGATAAAGGTGGAATTGATGATTACCGTAATATCCAGGATACGCTGCATCTGGATCAGATAGCCCAGCGAATGCTGAAGGCTGGTGATACGATTGTTGTAGGTAGTCAGATTGTGTGTTACGATGAGTCGGTACTGCTTAAACGCCTGTCACAGTATCCCTATTGGCAGTTAGGTGTGGTGATGATTTTTGTGGTGGTTGCCATCTTTGCCTTACTCTCATCTAAGAAGGCTGAACAGAATAAGGTTTGGGTTGGACTATCTAAAGAAACGGCTCATCAGTTGGGTACGCCTATCTCCAGTTTGATGGCATGGGTTGAAATCTTGAAAGAGAATCATCCAGATGATGACCTGATACCCGAGATGGATAAGGATGTAAAGCGTTTGGAACGTATTGCGGAACGATTCTCGAAGATAGGTTCTTTGCCCGAACCAACACCAGGCTCGATGAACGAGGTGATTGCACATGTGGTTGATTATATGCGTAGGCGTACTTCAAATAAAGTAGAAATTACCACACAAATTCCTGATCACGACGTGGTTGTTAATATGAATGCTTCGCTTTTTGAGTGGGTGATTGAGAACCTCTGTAAGAATGCGGTAGATGCGATGGAAGGTGCTGGTAAGATTTCTATCCAGTTGATTGACGATGACCATCGTGTGGCTATCGAAATTACGGATACAGGTAAAGGTATCCGCAAAAAGGATATCAACCATGTGTTCACCCCAGGTTTTACCACCAAGCAACGTGGTTGGGGATTGGGACTTTCATTGGCGCGTCGTATTGTTGAAGACTATCATAAAGGTAAGATTTTTGTGAAGTCATCCGAAGTCGGAAAAGGCACCACTTTTCGCGTAGAATTGCACAAATAACCCTCGTTTTGTGTAATATAAGGGCCTGATAACTAAGGAATTTGCACTAAAATGATAAAAAAATAAAATAAGCGTGCTTTCATTGAAAAAAAAGTTGTAACTTTGCAGCCCGTATAGCGCATTATTGCGTTTAAAAGTGTAGAATAATGAATAGTCTGGAGTCGTTGAAGATAGATCTGAAGAGTTTGGTAAGCGAGGAAACATCCTTGGCTTTCGACTTGAACGATACTTACTTCGAGGCTTTGGATGGTGCTGAAGTGAAGAGGGGCTCTTTGCACGTGTCGGTGTCTATACGCAAGGCAACCGGCTTTTTCGAACTCCTGTTCCATACCGAAGGCACCGTTATTGTACAGTGCGACCGATGCTTAGACGATATGGAACAGCCGGTAGAAACCGACAACCGTTTGATTGTCAAGCTCGGTAGCGAATATTCAGAGGAAGATGATATCATCGTAGTGCCTGAGGACGAAGGAATACTCGACACCTCGTGGATCATCTATGAGTTTGTGGCCCTGGTAATACCCATCAGGCATGTGCATGCACCTGGCAAGTGCAACCCTGCCATGACGAAAGCTCTGGAAGAGCTGTCAGCTGACCGAAGCAGCGATGAGGAGTCCGACCAGCCCATCGACCCCCGCTGGGAAAAATTAAAGAATTTAAAAGTTTAAACATTTAAAAGTATTATAGAATTATGGCACATCCTAAAAGAAGACAGTCAAAGACTCGTACACTCAAGCGTCGTACTCATGACAAGGCAGTAGCTCCCACACTGGCAGTATGTCCTAACTGTGGTGCATATTATGTTTATCACACTGTATGCCCCACTTGCGGTTACTATCGTGGTAAGGTAGCTATCAAGATCGAGGAAAGCGTAGCTGAGTAATGGATAGAATCAATGCGATAATCACTGGTGTAGGCGGTTATGTGCCCGACTATATTCTGAACAACGATGAGTTGTCACGTATGGTCGACACCAACGATGAGTGGATTATGACGCGCGTTGGTATCAAGGAGCGTCACATACTTACGGAGGAAGGTCTCGGCACCAGCTACATGGCGCGTAAGGCTGCCAAGCAGCTGATGCAGAAGACCGGAGTCGATCCCGACTCTATCGATGCCGTCATCGTAACCACCTCAACAGCTGATTATAAGTTCCCTTCCACAGCCTCTATCGTATTAGGCAAACTCGGATTGAAGAATGCATTCGCATTCGATTTCTGGGGTGCTTGCTGTGGATTCCTCTACACACTCGACGTGGCAGCTACGATGATTCAGAGCGGACGCTACAAGAAAATCATCGTAATCGGTGCCGATAAGATGTCGTCGGTTGTTGACTATAAGGATCGTCAGACCTGTCCTCTCTTCGGAGATGGTGCAGCTGCCGTTCTGCTCGAGGCTACCGAGGAACAGAATATCGGTGTGATGGATTCTTATTTCCGCACAGATGGTAAGGGACTTCCATTCCTGCACCTGAAGGCTGGAGGTTCGGTCTGCCCACCGTCGCATTTCACTGTTGATCATCGTCTGCACTACCTCTATCAGGAGGGTCGCACTGTGTTCCGTTATGCAGTGACGAACATGAGTAACGACTGCGCGATCATCGCTGAGCGCAACGGTCTGAACAAGGACAACATCCAGTGGGTGGTTCCTCATCAGGCAAACATGCGTATCATCGAGGCAGTAGCCAAGCGCCTGGAGTTGCCAATGGAGCAGGTGATGGTAAACATCGAACGCTACGGAAACACGAGTGCCGCTACGATACCGCTGGCTATCTGGGAATACGAGAATAAGTTGAAGAAGGGCGACAACCTGATCCTCACCGCCTTTGGTGCTGGATTCGTTCACGGAGCTTCTTATTACAAGTGGGCCTATGATGGCAGCAAGTAAATTGACAAAGGATAATGGACAATTGAGAATTAATGCATAAAGCAGGATTCGTAAATATTGTTGGAAATCCCAACGTAGGCAAAAGTACGCTCATGAACCAGCTGGTTGGTGAGCGTATTTCTATTGCCACATTTAAGGCCCAGACCACCCGTCATCGTATCATGGGTATCGTGAATACACCCGAGATGCAGATTGTGTTCTCGGATACCCCAGGTGTGCTGAAGCCTAATTACAAATTACAGGAGTCGATGTTGGCGTTCTCTGAGTCGGCCCTCCAGGATGCGGATGTGCTGCTCTACGTGACCGACGTGGTAGAGAACCCCGAAAAGAATATGGACTTCCTTGCAAAGGTGCAGAAACTGGATATGCCGGTATTGCTGCTCATTAACAAGATCGATGAGCTTACTGGTGGTAATGCACAATTGGCAGCCATTGTTGAGAAATGGCATGCCCTGCTGCCAAAGGCAGAGATTCTGCCTATTTCGGCAAAGAATAAGTTCGGTGTGGATATGTTGCTGAAGCGTATCCAGGAGCTCCTGCCCGAGAGCCCCGCTTATTTCGATAAAGATCAGTTAACCGATAAGCCCGCACGATTCTTCGTGTCGGAGATTATCCGCGAAAAGATACTGCTCTACTACGATAAGGAGATACCTTACAGTGTAGAGGTAGCTGTGGAGCGATTCAAAGAGGATGATAAGCACATCCACATCAATGCTATTATTTATGTGGAGCGCGACTCACAGAAGGGTATCATCATCGGTCACCAGGGTGTAGCCCTCAAAAAGGTAAGTACCGAGGCCCGTAAATCGCTCGAAAAGTTCTTCGCCAAGCCTATCTTCCTCGAGATTTTCGTGAAAGTAGATAAGGACTGGCGTTCATCAGAGAAGGAACTCAATCACTTCGGGTACAACCCCGAGTAGGTTCTTCCGTGTTAATCCGTGTAATCCGTGCCAAAATAAATATAGTATGGGAAATTTAGTAGCAATCGTAGGACGCCCTAATGTGGGTAAGTCTACACTGTTCAACCGACTGACAAAAACGCGCCATGCGATTGTCAGCGACGAGGCTGGTACCACTCGCGACCGCCAGTATGGCAAGTGCGAATGGAACGGTCGCGAGTTCTCAGTTGTCGATACCGGCGGCTGGGTCGTCAACAGCGACGATGTATTCGAAGAGGAGATCCGCAAGCAGGTGATTATTGCCACCGAAGAGGCCGATCTCGTACTCTTCCTCTGCGATATTAATAATGGTGTCACTGGATGGGATATGGACGTAGCGCAGATTCTGCGCCGTGCCAAACTGCCCGTTATCCTGGTGGCCAACAAAGCCGACGATGGTAAGGACCTGTACGACCAGTACGAGTTCTATAAGCTTGGTCTTGGCGATCCGTTTCCTATCTCTGCTGCCACTGGTAGCGGTACAGGCGATCTGCTCGACAAGGTGCTCGAGATTTTGCCCGAGAAACCAAAAGACGAGCTCGAGGATGGTATCCCCCGTTTTGCGGTGGTAGGTCGTCCTAATGCCGGTAAGTCGAGCATCATCAACGCCTTTATCGGCGAGGATCGTAACATTGTAACCGATATCGCCGGTACTACCCGCGATAGTATCTACACCCGTTACGATAAGTTCGGTTTCGATTTCTATCTGGTTGATACCGCAGGTATTCGTCGTAAGAATAAGGTAACTGAGGATCTGGAGTTCTATTCGGTAATGCGCTCTATCCGTGCCATCGAGAATAGCGATGTGTGCGTGCTCATGCTCGACGCCACCCGTGGTATCGAGGCTCAGGACATGAACATCTTCCAGCTCATTCAGAAGAATAACAAATCGCTGGTTGTAGTTGTTAACAAGTGGGATTTGGTTGAGGATAAGTCACAGGAGGTCATCAAGACCTTCGAGAATGCCATTCGTAAGCGTATGGCACCGTTTGTCGACTTCCCCATCATCTTCGCTTCGGCACTTACCAAACAGCGTATCTATAAGGTGCTCGAGACTGCCAAGCAGGTTTACCTGAACCGTAAGGCCAAGATTGGTACCTCAAAGCTTAACGAGGTGATGCTGCCTCTTATCGAGGCCTTCCCACCACCATCGGTTAAGGGTAAGTACATTAAGATTAAGTACGTGGCTCAGGTGCCCGACACGCAGATTCCAACCTTCGTGTTCTATGCTAACCTGCCACAGTACGTGAAGGAGCCTTACAAGCGCTTCCTGGAGAATAAGATTCGTGAGAACTGGGAGCTTACAGGTAGTCCCATTAATGTGTTTATCCGCCAGAAGTAATGCGTAAGCTCGTCTATCTTATATTGATAGTTATAGTAGTAGCCTGTAGCACCGGTGTAAGTCGCGAAGAACAAGCGGCTTTGGCTGCTAAAGGCTACTATACTCATTTAGTTCAGGGTGAGTACGAGCAGTTTGTCGAGGGCCGTTTTATGGCCGATTCGCTGCCTGCCGATTATCGTTCGCAACTGATCGAGGGCTATAAGCAGTTCGTTGCTCAGCAGATGGAAGCCCGAAAAGGTATACAAGAGGTTTCTGTGTCGCGTGCTTATACCGACAGCCTGGCTGGTTATACCAATGTGCTGCTGATGCTTTGCTATGGCGATAGCACCACCGAGGAGGTGGTGGTGCCGATGGTGGAACGCGATGGCCGCTGGATGATGAAGTAACATAAGAATAACTAAATTATAAAAAGTAAGAAATGAAAAAGATTGTTTTAGCAATAGCTGCTGCTTTGACTGTTAACCTGGCTTATGCACAGGGCAACACCGATGCTAGCAGCAAGAAGAACGTGTTTGCTACCGAAAGCAAGAAGTTCACGCTCTCTACTGTTACCGATTGGATGAAGGATAACGGTGTTTTCCAGAATCTCGATGTATCTGTAACCGCAGGTACCACTGGTATCGGTATCGATGTAGCATCTCGCGTTCATGAGAACGTGCAGTTGCGTGCTGGTTACGAGTATATGCCTCGCTTTAAAAAGAGCATCTACTTCCCTGTAGAGGTGGGTGGTCAGCCTGCTGTGGCTTATGATGACCAGGGCAATCGTGTAGAGACCACTTTCGATCGCCTCTCAAAGATGCTCCACGATCTGACTGGCTTTACTGTCGAGGATGAGGTTGAGATGGTTGGCAAGCCCACCGTCAACAATTTTAAGTTTTTGGTGGATGTGTTCCCCTTTAAGAATAAGCACTGGCATGTGACTGGTGGTTTCTACTGGGGTCCTTCACAGTTTGCTTATGCCGAGAACTCTACTACAGCCATGACATCACTGCTGGCTGTAAGCATGTATAATCAGATTTACGAGAAGTGTGTGGCTGATGAGCCTATTATCTCTATCGAAGGTGATGGAACACCTCAGAATCCAGGTATGAATGTATTCCTCACCGAGGCTTATCGTCAGCGTATCGTTGACTATGGTCGCATGGGTTTCCATGTAGGCGATAAGAAGGATACAGGGGAGCCTTATATTATGGAGGCTGATGAAAACGATGGTATGGTTAAGGTTCGTGCCAAGAGCAATAGCTTTAAGCCCTACTTAGGTTTTGGTTATGGTGGCAAGCTGATGAAGAGCCGCGACGATTGGCAGGTATCTTTCGATGCTGGTATGATGTTCTGGGGCGGCACCCCAAGTCTGATTACCCACGATGGCACCAACCTTACTAAGGATGTTGAGAATATCTCAGGTAAAGTAGGCGATTGGGTAGATTTCTTGGGTGGCATCAAGGTTTATCCCGTGCTCCAAGTACGTTTCACCAAGACTATTTTCTAAGTCTATTTTTCTCTAGGTACTTTTCAATTGCATTCTAAGTACTTTGCAATTGTTTCCTAAGTACTTTTCAAAATACCCAAATAACAAATAAAAATCAGGGCTGTCCAATGATAGGGCAGCCCTGATTTTGTTATATCGCAAACATCCTTTTACAGTGCTATGAAAAAACGGCTCTGGCCAAAGAAAATCCGGCCGAGCTTGTCTTTGATTGAAATAACAAGACCCGTGAAGGGGTTGTGCTCAACGTCAATAACCTCTCCGTCTATCCAATCAGCTTGGTCTGTAAGCTGAGGACTCACTTTCATTTTATCTCCAATCTTTGGTTCCATATTCAATAATCTTTTGAATTCCGTTGCAAAGTTACGAAGTATTTTTGTAAGTTCCAAATGTTTGGGCAAAAAAATCAGGGCAGCCCCACCACAGGCTGCCCTGATTGCATTATGTTAGATTCTTTTATTTGAATCTGTTGTTGCTTTACTCAGCTGCGGGCTTTGGAGTGATGGTACTAACCTTACTAAGGATGTTGAGAATATCTCAGGTAAAGTAGGCGACTGGGTAGATTTCCTCGGTGGCATCAAGGTTTATCCCGTACTCCAGGTACGTTTCACCAAGACTATTTTCTAAGTCAATAATAAATCAGGGCTGTCCAATGATAGGGCAGCCCTGTTAGTATTGAAGTGATTTTAGAAAATCATCCAAACTTTTCACAAGAAGCTGTGGGAAAGCTATATCTTTGAGCACGTCGAAATGTGAATCGTTAGAGACAATATAGGTAGCTCCACAGGCAAATGCACAATCTACAAACTTATTGTCGTCAGGATCTGCTGTTATTAATTCCCAGTGAAAGTAGGTGTTTACTTGTTCTGTATTGGGGCTTTTTATAATAAGGTCGATAACATTTTTAGCAATGCTGGCTGTTGTCTTTTGAGCGATGATTTCTTCGTATTCCTCTAGGATTTCATTTGTTACGCATAAAATATAGCGCCCCTCCTGAAATGCTTTCCAGGCGGGGTATGTTCTTCCTTGTCTTGAGAGTGAAGCCAGTAGGCAATTAGTATCTAGTACTATCTTTTTATTTTGCATACTTGTATGGCGTACGAAGATGTTCTTTTAATACGGCTTCGTTTTTGTCATTATTCCATTTGCCTTCAGCCCATAACTGGTCCATCTCTTCATCAATTTTGCGAGCATAGTAATCGCAAACCACCTTCCTGAGCTCACTCAGTTCTTCCTCAGTTGTTATTCTTCCCAGAAGTTGTAGAAATTCCATCTGTGCCGCATTCAGCGGAGTTCTTGTTTGTTCCATACTTTTCTGTTTTATTGTTTGCGGTGGCAAAGTTACGAAGTATTTTTGTAAGTTCCAAATGTTTGGGCAAAAAAATCAGGGCAGCCCCACCACAGGCTGCCCTGATTGCATTATGTTAGATTCTTTTATTTGAATCTGTTGTTGCTTTACTCAGCTGCGGGCTTTGGAGTGATGGTACTAACCTTACCAAGGATGTTGAGAACATCACCGGTAAGGTAGGCGACTGGGTAGATTTCTTGGGTGGCTTCAAGGTTTATCCCGTACTCCAGGTACGTTTCACCAAGACTATTTTCTAAGTCTATTTTTCTCTAAATACTCTAACACTACACCCGCTTTACTATGATAGTAGAGCGGGTGTAGTGTTAGGGTAAATGATGGGTGGTGCAGGTGCAGCAGGTGGTGCTTTTTTATGGATTATAAAAAATAAATCCCTAAATA